>NZ_JBDNWF010000005.1:0-104043 GCF_047721125.1 Acetobacter papayae
GCCCCCCTCAGCCCCGAATTTCTGCGCGCCTGCCTGTCGGACATAAAAGCCGGACTGTTCTGGCAGGCCCTGCCCCGGCTGGAACCATACGGGCAGTGCCCTCCGGCAGAAAACGCCAGTGCGGAACAGGCGGGTATTCTCTACGCCACCTGTCTGGCTGCCGTGGGTAGGCCTGAACGGGCTGCCGACCTTCTGGCCGCCGTAGCCAGCCGCCACCCCACCAGCCAGCACCCGTTGCAGGATCTGGCCGAGTTGCTGATGGCGCAGGATCGCAGGCCTGAGGCCCTTGCCGCAGGGCAGGCACTCCTACGCCGCACCCCGGATGATACGCGCGTGCATGCCGTGCTGGGCAGCCTGCTGGTGCAAACCGGCCAGCACGAAGCCGCCATAAGCACGCTGAAACAGGCCCTCTCCCGCACCCCGGACGCCACACTGCCGCGTAGCCTGCTGGCCATGGCGCTGACAGAACAGGGCGACATGCAGGCCGCACTGGACTGCCTGCACCCCCTACCCGCCAGCAAAGCTGAGCGCGCGGCAGTGCTGGTCAATATTGGCACGATCCTGACCGGTCAGGGCCGCATGGAAGAAGCCCTCAGCCATTTTGATGGTGCACTCGCCCTGCACCCGGACGATGCCCGCTTTCACTTCAACCGCTCCGTCGCCCGGCTCAAGGCTGGCGACTACGCCAAAGGCTGGCAGGAGCATGAGTGGCGGCATGCCCTGCCCGGTCACGCAACCATGCCTGACCGCGCCACACTCCCCGCCCTGAAAGGCACAGAGCGGCTTGATGGCCAGCGCGTGCTGCTCGTGCATGAAGAAGGGCTGGGCGATACGCTCATGTATCTGCGCTATATCCCGTCTCTGGCGCAGCGTGGGGCGATTATTCACCTGCTGGTGCCGCCAGAACTGCACCAGCTCTGCCAGCGCGTGCAGGGTGTCCATACCGTGCATGTCATGCGCGATGATACGCCGCCTCTGCCCGCCTTTGACTGGTATTGCGGCTTTATCAGCCTGCCGCGTATTTTCCTGCATACCTCCACGCCATGGGGCACCGCCGTGCCTTACCTGCAGGCAGATGAGGAAAAAACACGCGCCATGGCAGGGCTTCTGCCTTCGGGCAAAGCGCTCAGGGTCGGGTTGGTCTGGGGCGGAGCACCACGTAACCGCACGCTGGCAGCCCATATTGTAGACAGGCGGCGCTCGCTCCCTTTAAGCGCCCTTGCCCCGCTGGGCCGCCTGCCGGGGGTTAAGCTCATCAGCCTGCAAAAAGGCCCCTATGCAGAACAGATGATGGACCCGCCCGAAGGCATGTCCCTGTACGACCCGACAGACGCCCTGCACAGTATGGACGACACGGCAGCCCTGATCATGGGACTGGATGTGGTGGTGAGCGTGGATACATCCGTGGCGCATCTGGCCGGGGGGCTGGGCAAAACAGTGCTGCTGATGGATCGCTACGATAACTGCTGGCGCTGGCTGCACGGCCGTGACGATACGCCGTGGTATCCGAACCTGCGTATCATCCGCCAGACCACACCGCGCCAGTGGGCTGATGTGGTTAGTCGTGTCGCCCAGAGCCTTTCGACCATGGCACGCACCCGGCGGACTTCTGCCTTGAGTTGAAAAAATTATCGCGGCAACACGCCACATGGGCATACCGGGTGTGCGGCACCCGATGCACCCGGCTCTCCGCTACCTATCATGCGGACATAAAAAGCCGAGATTAACAGGGTCTGAAACCGGGCAATAAAAATGCCATGGTCCGGGCAGTCATATTGCTACCCGGACCCAACCAGAATGTATTGGCTCAGGCACCGCCTGCGGGGGCTTTAACCGCACCGGCAGCCGGTGCCGCCTGCGGGGCGACATTGGTCGGGGCGGTTGCGATCATCCGCGCATCAGCCCCACTGCCAATAACTTCAAACACCGCCAGAGCGCGCCGCACCCGGCCATCGGGCAGCAGGACAAACGCCCCATCCACGCCCTGGAAGCCTGCCGGACGGGTCAGCAATTTAGGCGAAAAGTCCTTGGCACCTTCGTTCGCCAGTGTGCGGATAGCCCCTGCGGCATCATAGGTCAGGTCAACCAGCGGCTTGGGTGCATGCTGGTACTGTGCGGAAAAACGCGCCACAAACCCCTGACGGGCCGCAGGGTTGGGAGCAGCGTACCACGCACCACGGATCGGCCCCAGCTTGCTGGCAAACGCCGCCCACAGGCCCGGCCCCATGATCCGCACTGCGGGCAGGCCAACCTGCATGTCATTCAGCGCGGTCATGACGGTTTTTAGTGGCAGGCCGGTATCGCCCAGCAACAGGGCATCAAAAGGCAGCGAGGCAGGCGCAACACCCTGCCCGGAAGCACTCAGCCCAGCCACGCCCGTGCTGGCATTGCCACCGGGCATGGTTGCCGGAGCGCTAGCGGCTTCGTTACCCGCCTGCCCCAGCGCCGCCGCCAGATCCGTAGGCAGCGGTTGGGCCTGTGCATCCGGCCCCGGACCGGCCACACCAGCGGGAAGCGATGCGCCATTCGTGCTGATACCGCTCAATTGCTTAAGAGCATCCGTAACGCTGTCTGGCGCCGTGGAATGATAGCTGATGACAGGCTCCGCCAGCCCCTGATCCCGGCAGGCAACCTGCAGGCCGCTGCCCATGGCGCGCCCCAAAGGATTATCCGGCAGCAGGGCAGCAAAGCGCTTGCGACCTTCCTGTCGGGCCTGCTCCACCAGACGCTGCACCTGATCTTCGGGCGTAATCCCCATGACCCATACGCCCGGACGGGCCTGCGCCACATCGCTGGTCAGGGCCAGAACCGGCACCCGCCCTGCCTGTGCGGCGGGTGTGGCTTCCGCCGTATCACCGCTGGTCAGCGGCCCGATCAGCACACTGTCACCCGCCCGCACGGCAGCGGCGGCGGCCTCGGCAGCGCCACCGGGGGCTGCGGTATCGTGGGCATCCACCCGCAGTTGCACGCCGGGTGTTCCCTGCTGGGGCTGCGTGGCCAGCGCCATTTCCGCCCCGGCAAGCAATTCACGCCCAAGGGGAGCATTGGCCCCGCTCAGGGGCAGCAACACACCAACGCTACGGCTGGGTGCGGGTTTTTGTGCTTCAGTCACACCGGCAGAGCCTGCCCCCGGTCCGGAAGACTGCTGCGCGCATCCGGCCAGCAGAAGCCCGCCAAGCCCAACAGCGGCAAGACCGCGCCCTTTTGGCGCATATGTGGCATAAACCACGGACATTCTGGCCATTGTGGCCTTGCATGGGGGGGCATTTGCCCCCAGAGCTTGAGCATAAAGCCCTGACAGGAACGAATATGCGCGCGTCATCATCCACATCATCCTCTACCGCCAGCCAGCCTGATGAGCCGCCGCATGACAAGACTGCTTCATTCCATAGCGAAGGGGAAGCCCCAAGTCATGTGCCTTCTTCCGCTAGCGTGCCGCCTGCGACACTCGTGCTTGTCGCAACGCCTATCGGCAATCTGGGCGATTTCAGCCCACGCGGGGCCGAAGCGCTGGCTGCGGCAGAACTCGTATTGTGTGAAGACACGCGCACTACCGCCCGGCTGCTGAGTGATCGCGGGATCAGTGCCCGCACGGAAGCGCTGCA
Source organism: Acetobacter papayae (assembly GCF_047721125.1). NCBI lineage: Bacteria > Pseudomonadati > Pseudomonadota > Alphaproteobacteria > Acetobacterales > Acetobacteraceae > Acetobacter > Acetobacter papayae. The sequence goes on from NZ_JBDNWF010000005.1 coordinate 3,606, forward strand.
TGAACATAACGAGCGCCAGCGTGTTCCCGCCCTTGTTGCCCGCCTGCAGGCAGGTGCGCGGATTGCACTGGTTTCAGACGCGGGCATGCCCCTGCTGTCCGACCCCGGCTACCGGCTTGTGCGTGCAGCCATAGAGGCAGGTATTACCGTAACCGCCGTGCCCGGCCCCAATGCGGCGCTGACCGCTCTGGTGCTGTCAGGCCTGCCACCCTATCCGTTTCTGTTTGTCGGCTTTCCGCCCCCCCGCTCCGCCGCCCGGCGCGAGGCCTTCGCCCGACTGCATGCGGCGGAACGCGCGGGCCTTGGCGCAACCCTGATCTGGCATGAAGCCCCGCACCGGCTGGCCGACACCCTGCACGACATGGCCGCCGTATTCGGGCCAGACCGCCCCGCCGCCGTTGCGCGCGAACTGACAAAACGCTTTGAGGAACTCCGCCGGGGCAGCGTGTCAGAACTGGCGGATTTTTATACCCAAACGCCACCCCGAGGCGAAATCACCCTGCTGCTAGGCCCAGCCCCGGAAGAAAGTGCTAGCGCCGATGATCTGGATGCCACCCTGACCAGCCTGCTGGCCACGCATTCCGTCAAGGATGCGGCGGCTCTGGCCGCCGCCGCCGCGGGCCTACCAAAACGGGTTGTCTATGCCCGCGCACTGGAACTGGCCAACCAGAAGAAAGATTAGGCGCAAAACACGCCATCACTCGGCAAATAACCGCTTCAGGCGGCGGCCACGGCCTCGCCCGCCGCATGGCCGCTGGCCCATGCCCAATGGAAATTATAGCCACCCAGCCAGCCGGCAACATCAACCGCCTCGCCCACCACATACAGGCCGGGCACCGTGGTCGCTTCCATCGTGCGGGAGGACAGGGCGCGCGTATCTACACCGCCGCGCGTAACCTCTGCCTTGGCAAAGCCTTCGGTGCCGGTAGGGGTAAGTGCCATATGGCCGAGATGACGGGCCAGTGCTGCTACATCCTTATCCGCCCATTCGGCCAGTGGCCTGCCATGCAGCTTTTCCGGCACGTAATGGGCACTGAGCGCCTGCGCCAGACGTTGCGGCAGCCAGCGCCCCATAGTGGCGGGAGCCTGTGTACGCACACCGGTTTTTTTCAGCCGCGCCAGAGCTGCGCCCATATCCTGCCCCGGCACCAGATCCAGCGAGATCGGCTGCCCCGCGCGCCAGAAAGAGGAAATCTGCAACAAAGCCGGGCCGGAAAGCCCCCGGTGCGTAAACAGCAGCGCTTCTTCAAACGCTACCTTGCCGCACGAAGCGCGTACCGGCAGCGACGCACCGGCCAGCGTGCGCAGCCACGCATCCTCTTCCCGACCGAAAACCAGCGGCACCAGCGCGGGCTCAGGCGTAATGACCGGCAAGCCGAACTGGCGCGCCACATCATATGCAAAGCTGCTCGCCCCCAGCTTGGGAATGGACAGCCCGCCACTAGCCAGCACCAGAGAACGCGCATGCATCGTGCCAGCCGATGTCTGCACCGTGAAGTGATCCGCCTTGCTGACACCACTCACCCGCACGCCGGTTACAATCCGCACATGTGCTGCGCGGCATTCTTCCAGCAGCATCCGCACGATGTCGGAGGCGGAGTTGTCGCAAAAAAGCTGACCTAGCTTTTTTTCATGCCAGGCAATGCCATGCTGCTTCACCAGGGCCAGAAAATGTTCCGGCCGGTAACGGCTGATGGCGGATTTGACAAAATGCCGATTGCTCGAAAGAAAGCATTCGGCGCGCATGTCTGTATTGGTAAAATTACAGCGCCCGCCGCCTGAAATCAGGATTTTACGCCCGACCTCCGGCCCGTGCTCCAGCACGCTCACCCGCAGGCCACGCCTGCCCGCGACAAGCGCTGTCATGAGGCCCGCAGCGCCCCCTCCGACAACGATCACATCCTGCACGGCCGCGGCCGTGCCAGAAAGTCCGTTCATAATTCTTAAAAATCCAGATTGGTGTAGTATTCGGGGGGGGTAATACCGGAGATACGATCCGCCAGCAGGGGGCGGAAACAGGGGCGTGACTTCATGCGGGCATACCAGTCACGCAGAGCGGGAACACGCGCCCAGTCTATGTCGCCAATAAAATCCATGCACGACAGATGGGCGGCTGCCGTAAAATCCGCCAGCGACAGAAAACCGCCGCCCAGCCAGTTACGGTTTTCCGCCAGTTCATTGGCGTAGCGCATCAGCGGGCGCATGGAGGCATAGGCTTCGCGCAGGGCCCCGCCATCTGGGTTGCCGCGTCCGCTCAGCCGCTTCATCACCCGTTCATCAATAAACCGGCCAGACACTTCGCGCGCGAATAGTGCATCGAACCAGTTTGCAACCCGGCGCACCTCCACCCGCTCCGCCAGCGTGCGGCCAAGCAGGGGCGTATCGGCATAGGCTTCTTCAAGGTATTCGCAGATGACGGAGGCGGACGGCACAATCAGCCCGTTATCCTCGATCAGCACGGGCACATCCCCCGCCGGGTTGATGGCGAGCAGTTCCGGGCGCTGTTCCCAGGCGCGTTCGATCACCGGTTCAAACGGCAGACGCTTTTCACCGAGTACCAGACGCACGGTTCGGCTAGCCGGAGATATAGGAAAATGCAGGAGTGTACGCATACGCTTTCGTTTATGCCATTGCCCGCCCCCACGCCAGAGGGAAAACACAGCCCGCCAAAAACTGCCGCGATTGTGTCTGGCGGCATAAAGCGCTTGCCTTCGGCCTGCCAAGTCGCCAATGCGTAAAAACAGGTACGCACCAGCAAGCCAGCGCGGAGGAATCCCGCCCCGGTTCTTGCGCGCTGTCCCTATTGTTGACCACCTGATTTTGAGAGCGGCGGTATTTCCTTGTCTGGCACATCCTCGGCTGGCCCATCAGCACCCCTCCCGCGCATCCGCATGTCCGGACGCACGTTCGTGGCTCTGACCCTGACCCCGGAATCTCCCCTGACGGACTGGCTGAGCGCGCTCGATCAGCAGATCGCGCGTTCGGTCGGGTTTTTCGCGGGCAAACCCGTCATTGTGGATCTGAGCATGGTGCAGGCTGACACGCCCGGCCTGCCCACCCTGCCGGATGACCTGAAGCAGCGTGGCATCCGTATTATCGGGATTGAAGGCGGCAGCCGCGACTGGCCCGCCACAACGGGGTGGGAATGGCCCGAAAGCCCGGCCTCCGCCCGCACACCGCCCACACAAACGCGCGAAAACGCATCCTCCACCGATGCCGATCCGACCAACCAGAGCAAAAACGCTAACCACCCCGTAACCCTTGTTGTGGAAGAAAGCATCCGCTCGGGCCAGCAGGTTATCTGGCCTGAAGGCGATGTGGTGGTGCTCGGAGCGGTAGCCTCAGGGGCCGAAGTGTCCGCCGGGGGGTCCATCCACATCTACGGCGCCCTGCGTGGCCGCGCCGTGGCAGGCATTGGGGGGCGTGGCTCCTCGCGGGTGTTTACCAAGGCGCTGGATGCGGAACTGGTGGCCATAGACGGGTTTTACGCCACCGCCGAGGAAATGGACCCGGCCTGCGCCAGCGGCCCCGCGCAAATCCTGCTTGAGGGAGAAAGGCTGGTGTTCCGCGCCCTACCCGGCTGATGGAACATGTCAGCGCCACAATCTTGTGGAAAATGGCAAAAAAAAGCCCGCTGTAAACGAAAAATTCAAAGTTACATTTTCTAATGCAACCAGCTAATGTCGCCGTATGACCGCGCCAAAGGGCTCCGGCGGCATGACCTGTAAGAAAAGGAACACCGATGGCAAAGGTTCTCGTCGTCACGTCAGGCAAGGGTGGCGTCGGCAAGACCACTACAACAGCAGCTCTCGGGGCGGCTCTGGCCAAAACCGGGCAGAGCGTGGTTCTGGTAGATTTTGATGTTGGCCTGCGTAACCTCGACCTCATCATGGGGGCCGAACGGCGCGTGGTGTTCGACCTGATCAACGTCATTCAGGGCGATGCCAATCTCGCTCAGGCGCTGATCAAGGACAAGCGGATCGAGACCCTCTCCCTCCTGCCCGCATCGCAAACGCGCGACAAGGATGCCCTGACGGCAGAAGGGGTGGCCAAAATTATCGAACAACTGCGCGAGAAGTTCGACTGGGTGATCTGCGACAGCCCTGCGGGGATCGAGCGCGGCGCACAGATGGCCATGCACCATGCAGACATGGCCGTAATCGTGACCAACCCCGAAGTGTCCTCCGTGCGTGACAGCGACCGCATTATCGGCATGCTGGACAGCACCACGGAAAAGGCCCGCGCGGGCGAAAAAATGCCCAAGCACCTGCTGCTGACCCGTTATGACCCGCAGCGTGCGGCATCGGGCGACATGCTGGGCACGGACGACGTTCTGGAAATCCTGTCCATTCCCCTGCTGGGCATTGTTCCCGAAAGCCCGGATGTGCTCAAGGCGTCCAACCTTGGCGCGCCCGTTACCATTGCCGAACCCAACAGCGCCGCAGCCGGAGCCTATATGGAAGCCGCCCGCCGCCTGATGGGTGAGGACATCAAGATCACCATCCCCACCGAGCGGCGCGGTCTGCTCGACTGGCTGTTCAAATGGAGAGCCGCATGAGTTTTCTCTCCAACCTGTTCAACAAACGCTCCTCCGCACCCATCGCCCGGGATCGGTTGCAGATTCTGCTGGCTCACGAACGTATGTCCGTGGATGGCGGCAATCAGGATGACCTACTGGCCAAGCTGCACCGCGAGATCATGGAAGTGATCAAGCGCCATATCTCGGTCGATCAGGACAAGGTGCAGATCAAGATGGATCGCGGGGCACAGTGTTCGGTGCTGGAAATTGACGTGGAAGTTCCGGGCCTGACGGACCGGGTTGCCAAAAAAGACTAAGCTTTTTGGCCCGGCCCCAATCATGGGCCGGGCCAAAAGGTTTTTCAGGCTGGCAGCAACGGCTCCAGCCATACACGCGCCTGCATGAAATCCTCCCTCAGCGCTTCCACCGCCGCCTCTGGGTCGCGCTGCTCAAATGCTGCGATCAGCCGCAGATGCGGGTGGTCCGGGTCTGCTGGCGTTGTGGGCGGCAGGCAGTTAGTGGCGGCGTAAACCGGCCCCATGCGCGCCCACAGGCCACGGATCAGCCCGACCGTAAGCAGGCGCCGCGAAAACCGTGCCGTCGTGCTGTGAAAAACCACATTGGCCACCGCCGCCGCATGTGGGCTGCCAGCCTCGTAAGCCAGAATGAAATCATGGTGCTTTGCCCGCATGACCGCAATTTCATCTGCGGTAACATGGGTCGCCAGTTCCCGCGTGATGCGCTCTTCCAGATCGCCCCGCACGCCATGAATTTCGAGAAAGACCTCGCGCGCCGTTACCGGCACACAGGCGGTGTTGCGATCATCCAACTCCAGCGCCTGCTCGGAAACAAGACGCAGCAGCGCCTCGCGCACGGGTGTCGGGCTAAGGCCCAAGGCCGCTGCCAGAGGCCGCAACACAAGCCGCTCTCCCCCCTGATAGTGGCAGTAAATGAGCTGATCTCTGATCTGCTGGTAGGCGTATGCAGCCAGCGCACCGCGCCCCTCAGGGCGTGAATGATCTGGTGTTACCAAAATAGAGCCTGCTCTCATTGCGCGTAAGCCGTCCGCTCTGTTCGTCCGTGATACAAAATCCGGCGCGCCACTGTTTAGCCAGCAAAAACCACCAGCCCATGGTGCCGCCACCGCACTGGTTCCGACTCTATCAAAATTCCGCCATGAGGGAACCCGACACCAACATGGAATCACACAGGATTGCGCCAGAAAGTCTCCCGCTGTGCATTTATTCCGTGCTCGCCTCGATTGGGTTGCAATAAAAACTTCGTGAGAGCACGGCCACGTCAACCCCCCGGCCTTACGAGCAAACGGCCTGCCGCTCACAACCCAAAAGCAGACCACGCCACCACCACAAACCACCCCGAAAGCCCCGCAAAAATGCGGAAATTTCTCAGAAATATTTAATTTCCCTTTTGGCAAGTCTCAGGTTTTTACAATACCGATACAAAAACGCCAGACACCCACACCCGACGGGCGGATGTAATAACTTAGTCTCTTTTTCCAACGGCATATCCCTTAGCCGAGGCATCTCCCCCCTCCCCCTTTCCCTGCAACCGGCATGAACACACCGCCAGTTCAACACGGCACGTATTGACGGCAGGAAGCCTTGTCTCTCACAGAGCAATTTCAATGGATTGGGAGCGCGGACTTCAATGGCATCAAGAAAAAAGACACTGGTTGCTACTGTCATGGCCGCATCAGTGGCCAGTCTCCCATATACTTTGGCCCGCCATGCCATGGCCGATGACTATAGCGACCTGCTGGATGTTCTGCGTGCCAAAGGCAGCCTGACCCAACACGAATACAGCACCCTGCTGAGCAAGCATGTCCGCCACACCGCGGCCGAGCAGGATGCAGCCCCCCGTGCTGCCCGCCCCACGGCTGCGCATGCCCATGCCGGACAGCAGGCTGCCAGCCATGCGGCGGCTCACGGCGTCAGCAATGGGTATGAGCCTGGCATCCGGTTTGAGGGTGCTCCCGAAGTCGCCTCCTCCTCCCGCGCTGAAGATGCCGCCACCCGTGCGGAAGCCAGCGCCCGTTCTGCCCAGCAGGCACTGGACGCCATGAATCAGGGCAACTTCGTGCGCGTGGCCAAATATGTGCCCGGCAAGGGGCTGACCTTTAAAACCGGGCCGATAGACATCAACCTGTCGGGCTTTATCAACGGGTTTTATACCTTCAACAGCCCCGGCGGCGGCCCAGCCATTGCTGGCGGCGTTTCTACGGGCAGCTCAGGCTTTGATTCCTCAGGCGTGCGTAACGGCCTGTTGCCTGCGGGGCTGATCCTCAAACTCAGCACCCAGCAGCAGGGCTGGGATATCGACGCGGTTCTGGGCATGTATCCGGGCATGAACAACGCCAAGAACGGGGCTTTCAATGCCAATACCGGCGGCAGTCCGGTTGGGCTTGGCACACCGGGCATCGATTTCCGTCAGATTTACGTCACGTTTGGCAACAGCCATGTGGGTACGTTCAAAGTCGGGCGTGACCTCGGCCTGTTCGGCGGCGACGCCATCCTGAACGATGCAACCCTGCTCAGCGTAGGGGCCACCGGCAGCAACTCGGCTCCGGGCAATACCTCTCTGGGCCGTATCGGCGTAGGCTATGTCTATGCCGACTGGATTCCGCAGATTACCTACACCACGCCAAAAATCGCAGGGGTGCAGGCCAGCGTAGGTGTTTTCCAGCCTCTGGACGAATTCCAGTATGCGGGCTCCAATGCCGACAGCACCTCATACTCCGCGTCCTCCACGCAGCATTCCTCGCCCATGATTCAGGGCAAGGTCACGTATGAGGCGACGTTTGGCGAGGTCAAGGCCAAGATCTGGGCCAGCTTCCTGATCCAGCATCAGCAGAACCTGCAATATCTCGACAACGGCACCTCGACCCCAACCGGCACGCACCATGCCGCCATGGTTGAAGCCGGCGATATCGGCGCCAAAGTCAGCTACAAAGGCTTTGAAGGTGTTGCCTACTACTATCGCGGCAGCGGGCTGGGCACCACGGGTCTGTTCTTCGATGGCGTAGCCGCCAATGGTAGCAAGCGCGATTCTGAAGGCTATTACGTGCAGGCCGCCTATAACGTGACGGAGCGCCTCAAGCTGGTCGGCAGTTACGGGGTGAGCAACCTCTATCTTGCCTCAGGCGAAGCGCAAATGGTTGATCCGGCCTATCTGGTGCGGCGCAACCAGTCCGTTATTGGGGCAGCCTATTACCACCTGACCGACTGGCTCAATCTGGTGGGCGAATACGCCCATACCTCATCAGATTCCCATAACGGTAGCTCCGAAAGCGATGATACCGCCTCAGCCGGTGTGATCCTGCTGTTCTAAAACCGATAGCTGATTACACACGGGGCTGTTGTTCCATTGCGGGGTGAGGTAAGTAACGGTTGCATGACTGTTCACTCGCCCCGCACCTGCGTCCATGGCTCCGCCACTAGCGGGGTCAAGCGTTGTTACGCTCTTGCAGTCTCCTGCCTAGCGGGCCGCCTGTAGCCGCATGACTGTGGCCTTTACCCTATCGCGTTATATCGCAAAGCAGTTCGTGCTGTCGGTGCTGCTCATGCTGGCTTCGCTCACGGGGATGGTAGGCCTTTTCGACTTTCTTGACCTGCTGCGTCGCGCCTCTGCCCACCCTAATGCGGGCGCTTCGGTCGCGGCGGAAATCGCGGCCCTGCATCTCCCGTACTTCACCATCATCATCCTGCCTTTCGCGACCCTTCTGGGCGGGGTCTTGTGCTTCTGGCGGCTGACCCGCTCATCCGAACTGGTTGTGGCGCGCGCGGCAGGTATTTCGGTCTGGCAGTTCCTGACCGCACCACTGGGCTGCGCTATTCTGCTCGGGGTATTGGCCACAACGGTGGTCTCTCCCCTGTCTTCCATCATGTATTCATGGGCGGAAAAGCTCGACCAGCGCTATCTGCGCTCGGATGACGGGCCTCTGAGCATTGCTGGTGGCTCGCTATGGCTCCGCCAGTCCGACCAGACCACACCCCACGGCATTGCCATCCTGCATGCGCGCAGTGTGCAGTTCCACAATACGGCCCTGCATATTGGCAATATCAGTGTGCTCAGGCTGGATCAGAACAACGAGCTGATTTCCCGAATCGAAGCCCCTACAGGCTATCTCGATCATGGGTTCTGGGTTCTGGACAAAGCATCCCGGGTGCTGCCCAACGAATTGCCTACTTATATCGGCCGCACGGTTCTGCCGACAGACCTGACCGTAAACCGGGTGCAGGAGAGCTTTGCCTCGCCTGACACATTATCCGTCTGGGCGCTGCCAAGCTTCATTACTCTGCTGGACCGCTCCGGATTCTCCTCCATCCGCCACCGCATCCACTTTCAGACCCTGCTGGCATTGCCCGTGCTCAGCGGCACCATGTGCCTTGTCGCGGCTGGCTTTTCCATGCGACCATCGCGCCATGGCGGGGTCGCCCGTATGATCGGCTCTGGCGTTGCCGCCGGTTTTCTGCTTTTCACGGTATCCAAGGTCGCGGAACAGTTCGGCAAGTCAGGTGTGCTGCCGCCCGTTCTTGCTGCGTGGGTTCCCGCCGTAGCAGGGCTATGCCTTGCGATCGCCCTGCTTTTACATCTGGAGGATGGCTGATTTTGTCCCTGGCGCTCTGGCCCTTACCCCGCGCAAGCCGCCCCTGCCGTCGGGCCAGCCTGAGTGCGGCTACCGCTCTGGGCAGTATCATTGCCTGTACCGTACTGCTCCGCCCCACCGCGGCCTGGGCACAGTTCCGCCCGCAGCAGATCCATTTCGACGCGGACACACATAGCTCGTCCGATGCGCCCGCCACCTTCCAGTCCGACAAGGTCGATTACAACGACACCGACCACACCGTCACATGGTCCGGCAATGTGCAGGTCTGGCAGGATGAACGCGTTCTAAGAGCAGATCAGATCGTTTACGACCGCGATACGGGCATTGTCACCGCACGCGGAAACGTGGCCACCGTCCAGTCCGATGGGTCGGTACTGTATGCACAATATGCCGAACTCAGCGGCGGCATGCGCAACGGCGTCATGCTGCATGTTTACGCCAACATGGCTGATAACGTGAAAATTGCCGCAAACGGGCTGAGACGCACGGACGGCAAGGTCAACGACATGAGCCGGGTGATCTACACCGCGTGCGAAATCTGCGCCAAGGACAAGACACGCGCACCGTTCTGGCAGTTCCGCGCTTATGGCGCGACACAGGATATCGAACACTCCAAGCTCGATTTCCGCGATACCTATGTCGATATTCTGGGTATCCCGGTTTTCTACATGCCCTTCTTTTCCATGCCGGACCCCTCCGCCAAACGGCAGAGCGGCTTTCTCATGCCCGGCATCACCCCGCATGACAGTTATCTGGGCACCTATTTCACCATCCCGTATTACTGGGTCATCAACGACGAGTCAGACCTGACCGTTCAGGGCCTGTTCTCAACCGCAACGGGTCCACAGCTCAGCGGCATTTACCGACAGGCACTGAATTTCGGCTCGCTCAATATCCGGGGTGGTTTCGCCTACGATACCCACAACGCCATCAATTACACGAACGGCTTTGGCAACAAGGTCAATAGTGGTGACCCCCATGGTATGCAGGGGCATATTTTTGCCCGTGGCCTGTTCAATATCAACAGTTACTGGCGCGCTGGCGCCAATATCAACCTCGCCACCTCCGCCAACTACATGCGTGACTACCGCGTACAGGGCTACGGGAGCGAAATGCTCAATTCGAACGCCTTTCTGGAAGGCTTCGGCACCGGCGCTTACAGCAGGCTGGATGCGCAGTACTATCAGGGCCTCAACCAGGGGGTCATCCACAACTCGGACCTGCCTGCCGCTCTCCCGCGCTATACATACAGCTTTGTTGGCCAGCCAGATGCCCTTGGCGGCAGGCTGAGTGTCAACACAACGGATTTCTACGTCCGTCGAACCATCGGCGCCACAGACCAGCGCGGCGAATTACAGCTCAACTGGGATCGCCCCTTCCATACCAAATCGGGCGAGCAGTTCCTGCTCACTCTACGTCTGGATTCCACGCTCTACCGGGGGTCCAAGCTGTATCAGCTTCCCAATTACTATTCCCGCTCTACAGGCCACGGTATGATCTCGGGCATGGTGCTGCCCACCATCGCGCTGAAAACAAACTGGCCTTTTGTCCGTTCGTTCGAGCATGGGCGCGGCACGCAGTTGCTTGAACCCATTGTGCAGGGCATTTACGCCCCCAATACCGGAAACGGTGCGGATGACGGCCTGCCCAATGAAGACAGCTTTGCCTACGAATTCACGGATTCAACCCTGTTCTCGCTCAACCGCTATCAGGGCACAGACAGGCTGGATGGCGGGCTGCGCGCCAATGTGGGCGTACATGCCAACTGGACATGGAACGGGCACGAAGTGGACCTGCTGGCCGGGCAGAGTTTTCAGGAACACGTGGAGCATGACCGCCTGCCCTATTCCGGGCTGGACCACCATGTATCTGATGTCGTGGCGCGCGCGCGCGTAGCGCCCAGCGAGTATTTCTCGTTCACATCGCGCATGCGCTACAATCCCTACTCATCGCAGGTCGATTTTGGCGATGCACTGTTTAACGTCAATGTCCCGCATCTGCGGCTCAACGGCGGTTATATCTGGGAACCCATCACGCCCTATTACTACTACGCCACCGACTACCGCACGAACAACCTGAACAAGCTGTACACAACCCGCACAAGCGAAATCAGTGGCGGCGTATCGGTATACTGGTCTAACTGGCATGCCTCGATCTTCTCGCGCCGCAGCCTCTCGCGGCAGCAGTTTGTTACCAACGGTGTAACCGCCGGTTACGGCAATGACTGCTTTGGCATCGACTTCATGTATCTCAAGCAATACACCTCCATTGGCGGCGTACAGCGTTACTCGACCTATCTTGTCACGCTCAGTCTCAAGTCCCTTGGCTCCTTCGGTGTCAAATAAGAACTGCTTCAAAAATGTCGCGGCCTCCGTTATCAGGTATAACCGCGCCTGATCTGGCAGAAAGCTGAAAGACCGTTCCGTATGCGCCTGCGTTCCCTTACCTTGGCCTGCTACGCCATGGCTGCCCTGTCGGCTCCTCTGGCGACGGCCCATGCCGCCCCTGACGCGCAGGAGCCGCATGGCGATGCCGCAGCCAAGGCCGCGCCCAAGCCGGACAACTCCATTGTCGCGGTCGTTAACAGCGTTCCCCTGACCCGGCGCGATGTGGATAACCGAGGCAAGCTCTTCGCCCTGTCCACCGGCCTGCCGCTCTCGCCCGAGCTAATGGATCGCCTGCGCCCGCAGATCATCCGCCAGCTGATTGATGAGCGACTGCGCACGCAGGAAATCCTCAGCCGCCATATCAATGTGCCGCTTGACCAGATTGCCTCTGCCATCAGCAATATCGAGCGCCGTAATGGCATGCCTGAAGGGGCCCTGCGGGCACATCTGGCCAAGGACGGCGTTTCGCTGACAACGCTGATCGACCAGATCCGGGTACAGATCGGCTGGATACAGGTACTGCGTCAGGAGCTTGGGCAGCGTTCGCGCGTTGCGGCCAAGGATATCGCCCAGCGTCAGGCCGCCCTCCAGCGTGAAGAAGGCCGCACCGAATACGAAATTGGCGAAATTTTCGTCAAAGTTGAAGACCCGCGCCACGCTGAGGATGAGTTGGACTTCACCAACACCATCATTCAGGAACTGCGCAAGGGAGCCCCCTTCCCCATCGTTGCGGCACAGTTCTCACAGAGCCAGACAGCGCTTGATGGCGGGTCTATGGGCTGGGTGCAGGAAGATGAGCTTGACCCGGCAGTTGTCAACATCGTCCGGCAGATGCCTGTGGGCGTGGGGGCTGTCTCCAACCCGATTACCGTGCCCGGTGGCTTCCTGATCGTCACGCTCAACGGCAAGCGCACGGTCGGCAAGGAAATCGGGCATGTGATTTCCGCCCGTCAGGTGTTTCTGCCCTTCGATACCCTGCTTGACCCCCAGCACGTTACCCCGCAGCAGCAGGCAACCCTCCAGAAAGCCCTACACCTGTCGCAGAGCGCCAACAACTGCGCGGACATGGAGCGGCTGAACAAGGCTGAAGGCGAAAAACGCCCGAGCGACCCCGGTGAACTGCCGCTTGAGCGCCTGAACCCGCAGATGCAGTCCGTGCTGGCCAACCTGCCGCTGAACAAAGTCTCGCGCCCGATGGTCTCACGTGACGGGATCGACCTGCTGATGGTGTGCGACAAAAAGGAAAAGAACTTTTCCGACCGCTCACCCAGCGAAATCGCGGATCAGCTCATGAATGAACGTGTCGAACAAGCCGCCCGCCAGCTCGACAGCGACCTGCACCGCCGCGCCATTATCGATATGCGCGTCAAGCTCAAGGGAACGTAATCTCCTGTCCGCTGCACTGGAAAGCCTTGCCGATGTCATCCGCCGTCACGGTCTGGATGCGCGCAAGGCGCTGGGCCAGCACTTTCTGCTGGATCCCGGTATTACCGAACATATCGCGGCACTGGCTGGCACGCTGGATGGCCGCCATGTGGTTGAGGTTGGCCCCGGCCCTGGCGGGCTGACACGCGCCCTGCTGGCAACCGGCGCAAGCCATGTCTATGCGGTGGAACTGGACCCGCGCGCGGTCGCGGTTATCGAGGAACTGGCCACGGCCTTCCCCCAGCGGCTCGACATCATACAGGCTGATGCACTCAAAAAAGACCTGACAACCCTCTGCCCCGCCCCAAGGCAGATTGTCGCCAACCTGCCCTATAATGTCGCCACCCCGCTGCTGGTCGGCTGGTTGCGTCAGGGAGCAGAATGGGAACGCCTGACCCTTATGTTCCAGCTTGAGGTGGCCGAGCGTATCTGCGCCGCCCCAGACAGCGAACATTACGGGCGACTGGCCGTGCTCAGCCAATGGTGCGCAGACTGCGCCATTGTCATGAAACTGCCACCCGGCGCGTTTTCGCCTCCGCCTGCGGTCTGGTCCGCCGTGGCGAGCATCACCCCCCATAAATCCCAGCCCGATCCGGCTCTTTTCCGCGCCATGGAGCAGGTTACAGCAGCGGCCTTCGGCCAACGCCGCAAAATGCTGCGTGGTGCCCTGAAGGGCCTTAAAGGCAACGCTCTGCTTGAACGTGCAGAGATAGACGGAACACGTCGGGCGGAAACCCTGACGATCGATGAGTTCGATCGGTTGGCCCGTGCATGGCGGACCCTTGCTGGCCAGCCTTAGAAAAGCCTCTCTTTCGCGTTACCGGACTTTCGCACCAAGGAGTCCTGCCTGATATGATCGTCCTGCTTTTTGTCATCGCCCTGCTGGCTTTCAGTCTCAGCACAGTTTCAGGCGGCGGCGCAGGACTGATTGTCATGCCGGTTCTGGGGATGCTGCTCGCACCAGAGCAAATCCCCGCGGCCCTGTCCCTTGGCACGGCTGTCAGTTCAGCCACCCGCATCGCCACATTCTTCCGTGCCATCAACTGGCGTGTGGTGTGCTACTTCGTGCCCGCCAGCCTGCCCGGCGCGTGGCTTGGCGTGTGGATGCTCAGCCTGATGCAGCCTGTGTATCTAGACCTGCTGCTGGGCCTGTTCCTGCTCGGCAACCTGCCACTGCTGCTGCGTCGCAAAAAACCGGGTACCGCCACACAGCCACAGACAGCCGAAAGCACGATCGCACCTCCCGCTGTTTCCATGCGCTTTCTCCCCGTCATAGGGCTGCTGGCGGGCTTTATTTCTGGGTTTACCGGGGCGGTCGGGCTGCTGTTCAACGCCTTTTACCACCGTCTGGGGCTCCGCAAGGAAGCCATTATTGCTACGCGCGCAGCCAACGACATTCTGCTGCACCTGACCAAGATCGGCCTTTACGCCGCCTATGGCCTGCTGAACCAGCAGGTATTGCTGGCCGGTGCCGTTGTCGCACTTGCAGGTGTGGCCGCCACTCTGCTGGTGCGGTTCTGGCTACATCTGGTCAATGAGGAGGTGTTCCGCTCCATTGGCCATGCGGCGGCCTGCGCTGCCGGGGCAGCCATGCTGGTCATGGCCGGGCAGCAGGTTATCCGGCAGGATCACGTGCACACAACGCTGAATGCTACCCACTCAGTCGTTTCCGCCAGTATGGGCTGGCGTACCCATATCTACTCCGTTGCCTTTGAGCCCAACAGGGAAATCGAACTCAAACACACCCACCCTGCCTTCAATACCGGCAGGGTGCCCGGCCAGCGTGGTTACTGGTACCGTGCTTCCGTGCTGCATGTGTCGATGAAACGGGGCATTTACATCACCCGTGGTCTTTCACACACGATCAAGACCTGAACACACGGCCTTTGTCAGACTTACTCCCTTTCCGCCACAGCTATGTAATCCCGCGTTAGTGGTACGGCCTCAAGCGATGGAGAAAGCTGCAACTGGAAGTTCATGTGCCCCTGCACCCGAAATGCCAGTTCCGATGCTGTAAGATAAAACTCGAACATCCGGGCAAAACGCTCATCATACAGGGCTACGGCCTCCTGCCTGCGGGCAGCAAAGCGTTCGCGCCAGCAGGCGATTGTTTTCGCATAATGCAGCCGCAGGATCTCGCAATCCGTAACCCATAGCCCTGCCTGTTCAATTGCGGGCAAGACCTCGCTCAGGGCCGGAGAATAACCACCGGGGAAAATATACTTATTGATCCACGGATTGGTTGTGCCCGGCCCGTCATTGCGGCCTATGGAATGAACCAGTGCAACCCCATCGGGCTTGAGGCTGTTTTTCACGACATCGAAAAACTGGCCATAATGCCCAACCCCGACATGCTCAAACATGCCGACAGATACAATCCTGTCAAACTGCCGCGTCAGATGCCGGTAATCGAGCAGTTCAAACCGCACCTGTCCTTCAAGCCCCTCCTGCCGCGCGCGCTCGCGCGCAAAGGCCAACTGCTCCTCGGACAGGGTGATACCCGTCACCACCGCTCCATAATCACGGGCTAGGGTCAGAGCCATGCCGCCCCAACCACATCCGATATCGAGCACCTCAAGCCCCGGCCTATCAAGAAGCAGCTTGGCGGCGATATGCTGCTTCTTGGCTTCCTGCGCTTCATCGAGGGTTTCAGTTCCGTAGCGGAAATAGGCGCAGGAATACTGCCAGTCCTTATCCAGAAACAACTGGTAGAGGCTGTTACCCAGATCATAATGATGCGCGACATTCTGCTTTGAACGGCCAGCGGGGTTGAACTGTATCCAGCCGCGCCGGACATAACGCAGGGCAGAAGCCAGACGCTCGCTCACATGGCCCGCAGGCTCCATGGCGTTGAGCATCAGTAACTGGAGCAGATCATACAGCGTGCAATCCACTGGCTGCAGGCTGTCCTCCATATAGGCTTCGCCCACACCCAGCCCCGGATTGAGCAGCAGGGCGCGCTCGGCATGGGTATCTTTCAGCCTGAGAGCCGCCTGCGGCCCCGGCTTACTGCCCTGATACTGGCTGAAACTGCCATCTGGCCAGTAAACGGACAGACAACCATAAGAAACAAACTGTCGTAAGACCATGTCCAGAAGGTGTTTCAATACACATTCCTTTTCTTACACTGGCAAACTTGAACGAGCATAAGCC
Organism: Acetobacter papayae; assembly: GCF_047721125.1. Lineage (NCBI taxonomy): Bacteria > Pseudomonadati > Pseudomonadota > Alphaproteobacteria > Acetobacterales > Acetobacteraceae > Acetobacter > Acetobacter papayae. Next base: position 19,717 of record NZ_JBDNWF010000005.1, read on the forward strand.
AGAGAATAGGAAAGTGGCACGAAAAAAGGACACTGTCTTTTATAGAGCAGCCATGTCATGGCCCAACTCGCCATAACGGTTCTGATCAGCACAGCCGCATAAAAAACGAAATACGCCACGGCTCTATGCCTCATGCCGAAGCGATAAGCATATCCGCGCTCACAGCAGTCCATACGACGATATTTGAAAAGGTGAGCCCGGCAGGAGGTGCCTCAGGCTATTTCCTTATCTGCATGCCCTGTTCTTTACTGGAACGATGCAGCAGATAAAAAAAAGAGGGCGGATTGCTCCGCCCTCTTTTCCGGTTCCGTGCAGGAAAGCCGCCTGTTCAGGCGACGTCGCCCTGCGCGTCTTCGGCGTCTTCGTCAACAATTTCACCTTCAATGAAGGCTTCATCGCCAGCGAGAGTCGCTTCTTCTTCCGGGGTAGCAGCTTCGCCACGTGCCTGACGCTCGGCTTCTTCTTCCGAACGCGCCACGTTGACGGTGACCGACACCACAACTTCAGGATGCAACGCCACCTTCACCGCATACAGCCCAAGGGACTTGATGGGGTGAGCCAGCGAAACCTGCTGACGGTCGATGCTGAAGCCCGCTTCCGTAACAACCTGCGCAACGTCGCGCGTGCTGACGGACCCATACAGGCTCCCGCTGTCACCGGCCTGACGGATCAGGACAACGGCCAGACCATCCATCCGTTCGGACAGACGTTCGGCTTCTTCGCGGTTCTTGATGTTCTGCGCTTCAAGCTGGACGCGTTCACGCTCGAAACGGGCAAGGTTGCCCGCATTGGCGCGAATGGCCTTGCCCTGAGGCAGAAGGAAGTTACGGGCGTAACCAGGACGCACCTTAACCACTTCACCCATCTGACCCAGATGCTCAACGCGCTGGAGCAGGATTACTTCTGTAGCAGCCATGATCGGTTCCCCTCAGCTTACGACATAGGGAAGCAGGGCCATGAAGCGGGCGCGCTTGATAGCCTGCGCCAGCTCACGCTGCTTCTTGGCGGAAACCGCAGTGATACGGCTCGGCACGATCTTGCCACGTTCGGACAGGAAGCGGCTGAGCAGACGCACGTCCTTGTAGTCGATCGCCGGCGCGTTGGGGCCGGAGAACGGGCAGGACTTGCGACGACGATAGAACGGACGACGCGCGCCAACAGCGGGGCGACGAGCGGCGGGGTTGATTTCCATGGATTCAGACATAGCGCTTACTCCGCTCCGTTGTCGGCTGACTCAAGCGGACGATCTTCGCCGCCACGACGGCCACGACCGCTCTCAAAACGGCCACCGGCCGGCTTGGGACCACGGAAGCTGCGCTCGCCACGGTCTTCACCCTTGCGGGACAGAACCGGTGAGGGCGCTTCGTCAATGCTTTCCACGCGCAGCGCCATCATACGCAGCACGTCTTCGTTCAGAGAAAGCTGGCGTTCGATTTCCTTGAGCAGCTCCGAACGCACTTCCAGACCCAGAAGGGTGTAGTGACCCTTGCGGTTCTTCTTGATGCGGTAGGCAAGGCTACGCAGGCCCCAGTATTCGCGCTTGCGGACAGCGCCGCCATCGGCTTCAACCTGAGCGGTGATGCCGTCGACAATCGCATCGACCTGCTGCTGGGAAATATCATTCCGTGCAATAAACACGGTTTCGTAAAGCGGCATGTTCACTCCCTTCGGATCAAATCAACCTGCCCGAACCGGACCCTTCCGGCTTTCGGTGCTGCCTGCACAGTCCATGGACTGGCAGAAAAGCTGCGGGTATAGCCGGGCAATGCCACATGCCCGGCAGGGAAAGGGCAGCTTCAACCACGCCCCCGGGGGAAAAGCAAGAAAAAACGGGATCAGACGCGCAGATGCTGCGGAATATCGAGCCCGAGCCTGTCTGGCACACTCCACATTTCCTCAACCTGCCGCACGGGCCGAAAGCCCGCCTGCTGGTAAAGCTGTCTGGCGCGTGGATGGTCCGCCGTGCTGGTGTTCACCCGCACCTGCCGTGTGCGCCCGCGCCATGCCTCACGCAGGACGCCATCAAGAAAAGCACGCCCTACCCCTCTGCCAATAGCCTGCGGGAACAGACCGAAATAGCACAGGTTCACATCCTCGGGGTCGCGCCGGTCAAGCTCGTAAAACCCACGCACCACACTGCATTCGCGCAAAAGCCCGATAGCCGTGCTGCGCTGGGCCAGAATACGGGCAAGCATTTCATCGGAGGCCGCCTGCCGCATCCACCAGCAGCATGAGCGCCCTACTCGGTCCTGCAGATAGCGGTAATCCGCAACGCTGAGATGCACACCATGCTCAAGCACCCAGCCATCCGGCAACAAAAGGCGCGGGGCGGCTGGCGCCATGGTCATGCGCATGAAGGTGATACCCACCCGCATGCGCGTGACTGGTTCTATTCCTGATGGATCAATTATCATCCAGGAAGGAGCGCAGCTTGCGACTGCGGCTCGGATGTTTGAGCTTACGCAGGGCCTTGGCTTCAATCTGGCGAATACGCTCACGCGTAACGTTGAACTGCTGCCCGACTTCCTCAAGCGTATGGTCGGTGTTCATGCCGATACCAAAGCGCATACGCAGCACACGCTCCTCACGCGGGGTGAGCGAGGCCAGAACCCGCGTCGTAGCTTCGCGCAGGTTGGTCTGGATAGCTGCGTCCAGCGGAATGACTGCCGATTTATCCTCGATGAAATCACCCAGATGGCTGTCTTCCTCATCCCCGATCGGGGTTTCAAGGGAGATCGGTTCTTTGGCGATTTTGAGAACCTTGCGCACTTTTTCAAGCGGCATACCCAGCTTTTCGGCCAGTTCTTCCGGCGCGGGCTCACGCCCGATCTCGTGCAGCATCTGCCGCGAAGTACGCACCAGCTTGTTGATGGTCTCGATCATATGCACGGGGATACGGATCGTGCGTGCCTGATCCGCAATGGAGCGGGTTATGGCCTGCCTGATCCACCACGTGGCATAGGTGGAGAACTTGTAGCCGCGGCGGTATTCGAATTTGTCCACGGCCTTCATCAGGCCGATATTGCCTTCCTGAATAAGGTCAAGGAACTGCAGGCCACGGTTGGTATATTTTTTGGCGATCGAAATCACCAACCGCAGGTTGGCCTCGATCATTTCCTTTTTAGCGCGGGCTGAATCACGCTCGCCACGAGCCACGGTGGCATAGACACGGCGGAATTCGCCAATCGGCAGGCCCGTTTCCTGCGCCAGTGCAGCAACCTGCGCGCGCAGGTCGTTCACCGTATCGGTGTGCTTGAGCACGAAGTTTTTCCATGAACGCCCCGGCAGGGCAGCCACGGCCTCCATCCAGCCCGGATCAAGCTCGCGACCGCGGTACTTCATCAGGAAGTCATCACGCGAGACGCGGCAGCTTTCCGCCAGACGCAGCATGCGCCCTTCGAACACGTTCAGCTTCTGGAACATTTCCTTGAGCTGTGCCACCAGATCTTCGATCCGGTTGTTGTGCAGGTGAACCTGCTCAACCTTACTCACCAGCTTGTCGCGCAGAATCGCGTAGTCTTTCTCGAACGTACCGCCTACATCCTCGCCCGAGGTCAGAGCCTCGATACGCGTGACCTGCAGTTTGCGAAGCTGTTCGTAAAGCGGGCCGATTTCTTCGAAATGCGCCAGAATTTCAGGGCGGAGTTTTTCTTCCAGCGCGGAAAGCGACAGGCCGCTGCCCTCGCCTTCGATATCGCCTTCGGATTCCTGCTCTTCGGTTTCCTCGGCCTCGTTGTCAGACTCGGCAAACTCGCCTTCAGCCCCCTCGCCGTCCTCCGGCGGGTTGCCACCATTCTGCATGGCTTCAAGGTCAACGATGTCGCGCAGCAGCATTTCGCTGCTCAGAATTCTTTCGTGCCAGGAGATGATGGCGCGGAAGGTCAGCGGGCTTTCGCACAGACCGCCGATCATTTCGTCACGTCCGGCTTCGATCCGCTTGGCGATGGCGATTTCGCCTTCGCGCGAGAGCAGTTCAACCGTGCCCATCTCGCGCAGATACATCCGCACGGGGTCATCGGTACGTCCAACGCTTTCCGCGTTTACATTACCTGTGGGGCTTTCGCCGTCGGCCTCGGCCTCGGCTTCTTCCTCTTCTGCCTCGTCATCGGCTTCGGACTCCTTGGGGCTTTCGGCCTCGTCGGTATCCTCGCTCTCGACAACCTGAATGCCCATCTCGGACAGCAGAGCCATGATGTCCTCGATCTGTTCAGACGACATCTTGTCCTGAGGCAGAACAGCATTGAGTTCATCAAACGTGATGCACCCGCGTTCACGCCCCTTGGCAATCAGCTTCTTTACTGATGAGGACTGCGTGTCCAGCAGGCTGGTATCGCCATCCTGCTCTTGCGCCGCGTTTGTCGATGCCGTTTTTGTCGCCATACCAGACCTGCTCCTCCGCGCCCACATCCCGCCTGAATGCAGAACGACCAGTTTACCATGTACCACTCACGTTCCAGCGCGGGCAGGAGGTGGGATATCCTGCGCCGCAAGTCAAGGGGAACACGCCCCAGAACATTTCCTGTCCGTGCTAAAATTCCGTATCATCGAGGCTGCCGCGCCTCAGGCGCTCGCGTGCTTCCAGCCGGGCCTGAAGCCGCGTCCACTGATCGGCATCGCCGTTTTTTTCAGTAAAGCTGGCAATATCGCGTTCGACGTCTGCCTCGAACCGCGCCCGATCCAGCAGCCCGTAAAAATGCCACCACTGTGTCCTTGCAGACACAAGCTGCGCCGGGTCCATCACATCATCCGACCGTGCGGCATACCCGTCTTCTTCACGCATGAAAGCGCGAATGGTTTCCTCCAGATCGTTCTGCGTCACCCATGTCCATAGCGCTGCGGCGCTGGCGGGCTGTATACCTTCCGCCGAAAAATCCAGCAATGCGGCGCGTACGGCAGCAAAATCCGCAGCCAGGTCGAGCCTGCACAGAGCTTCCTCCACATCAGGCACCAAAGCCGGATACCGCAGCAGCACGCTCAGCAGCAGACGATGCCGCTCGCGCGTCTGATCCAGTAGGACAAATGTGGTGGGCCCGGCCTCGGCCTGCCAGCCCCCGCTCCGCATACCCGATGCGCCGCTGCCTTTTCCCCGTCCGCTGCTTCTGAAACGGGTAAAAAAATGATCCAGCAGGGTGCGGCGATATTCCGAGGCCAGCGCCTTGTCCGTAATCAGGGCCGCACTTTCGGTCAGCTTATGTCGCAGGGCCGCACGTTCCTCCGGGCCGGGCTGCACCATACCCCCCGCCAGCAGGTCGAACAGCACATCGGACAGGCCCCGCGCGCCCCCAAACAGCCCCGCCACCGCCTGCGCGCCTCGCCCACGCACGAGGCTGTCGGGGTCTTCTCCCTCGGGTAGCAGGCAGAAGCGCAGCGTGTGGTCCGCCTTGAGCAGAGGCAATGCGGTCTGCGCTGCCTTGACCGCTGCGCGCCGCCCGGCGGCATCCCCATCGAAACACAGAATAGGCGCACGATCGACCTGCCACAGAACCTCAAGCTGCTCGGGTGTCAGCGCCGTGCCAAGTGGCGCTACAGCCCCCGTAAAACCGGCCTGATGCAGGGCAATGACATCCATATACCCTTCCACCACCACCAGATCCGGGGCGGACACCCCCTTGGGCCGTGGCGCACGTATGGCCGCCCGCGCCCGGTCCAGCCCAAAGAGAAGCCGCCGTTTTGAAAACAGCGCCGTTTCCGGCCCGTTCAGGTATTTGGGCTGGCCATCACCCAGAATACGCCCGCCAAACGACACCAGCCGCCCCTTGCGGTCGCGAATGGGAAACGTAACGCGGCCCCAGAACAGTTCCCCCTTGGGCCGACCGTCCTCATCGAGCCGCATCAGCCCGGCTTCTGCCATCTGGACTGGGGTTATCCCCTCACGCTCCAGAACCGCCGCCAATGCGCCGCGTCCCTCACCGGCCCAGCCCAACCCGAAAGAGGCAATGGTTTCGCGCGTCAGCCCCCGGCCCAGCAGGTAGTCCAGCCCGGCCCGGCCTTCGGGCTGGTAAAGGGCCTGCGCCCACAGGGCCTGCGTGGCGTTGAGCACATCTTCCAGCGAGCGTGCATGCACCACGGCCTCGCGGCTTTCGCGCGTCTGGGCAGGCACTTCCAGCCCGGCAGATGAGGCCAGTTCCTCTACCGCCTCAGGAAAGCTCCGCCCCTCGCTCTGCATGACAAAGGAGATCACATCGCCATGCACGCCGCAGCCAAAGCAGTGGAAGTGATCGTCATAAACATAAAAAGAGGGCGTTTTCTCGCCATGGAAAGGGCAGCACCCTTTCCAGTTTCGGCCAGAGCGGGTGAGTTTGACCCGCCGCCCAATAACCGAGGTTATGGGTGTGCGGGCGCGCAGCTCGTCAAGAAAACCGGCGTCAATAGCCATACAACACCGCTCCCTGCCCGTCTGTTACCCGAAAACCCGCCACCCGCGCCAAGATTAACCCAGCAGCGCCTTAACCGACGCACTGGCGCGCCCCATGTCCAGTTCCGCGCCAAAACGGCCTTTCAGCACCGCCATGACCTTACCCATTTCCTTGATGGAGGTGGCACCACTTTCCGTAATGGCGGCCTGCACGGCGGCGGCCAGTGTGGCATCATCCATTTCCGGCGGCAGATAGGCGCGGATCACGGCAATTTCGGCTTCTTCCTTGTCCGCCAGTTCGGGGCGACCACCATCGCGGTACAGCGTGGCGGATTCCACCCGTGACTTGATCATGCCACGCAGGGCCGACACGCCTTCATCCTCGCTCAGCCCTTCCGCACCCTTGGCACGACCGGCGATCTCGACATCCTTGAGCTTGGCGGTAATCATGCGGATTGTCGTCACCCGCGCGCTTTCACCCGCCTTCATAGCGGTTTTCAGGTCGGACATCAGTTGATCTCGAAGGGACATCGGTTTGCTCCTGCATGACTTCCCGCACGACAGCCCGTGCGCTTGATCCGGCGCACCTTATCACCCCAGCCCCGCGAATTCACCCGCCCGAATGATGGAAAAGCGACACAGTTGGGAAAAAACTTCCCAACCCACCTTTATCGCACTTCAGGCGGGTGGGAATTTTCTTCCCATTCGTCCCGATGGGGTGCTAGACAACCCACACACCAGATGCCCCAATAACGTCACAGGTGGGAGGCAGAGCTAGGCCATGTCCATGTCGATCGACTCCATCATTGCCCGCCTTGGCGGGCCAGAGGCCACAGCCAGCCTGACCGGCGTGGGCACTGAAGCCATTCGCAAATGGCGGCAGGCGCAGGCCATACCGGCCCGGCACTGGCCCGTTATCGCTCAGGCCACGGGCCTTTCGCTTGAAGACTTCCGCCCCGCCTCCACCGTGACAGACAGACCCTCCCCCTCAACGGGAAGCAGCAAGACAGGAACCCCCATGCCCGACGCCCGCCCGGACGGCGCCACCGCCGCTCTTGTTCTCGCCGATGGAAGCGTATTCTGGGGAAAGGGCTTTGGCGCCTTTACCCCCGCGCAGAGCGCGGCCGAAAACGCAGGCCAGTCCATGGGCGAAATCTGCTTTTCCACCAGCATGACCGGCTATCAGGAAACCCTGACCGACCCGTCCTTTGCCGGGCAGATCATTACCTTCACCTTCCCACATATCGGCAATGTCGGCGCCAATGAGGAAGATGACGAGGCAACCCGCGTGTTCGCCCGTGGCCTTGTGGTCAAGGAAGATGTGACCGCGCCCGCCAACTGGCGCGCGACCGAAGGGCTGGATGCATGGCTGAAAGCCCGTGGCGTAAGCGGCATTGCCGGGATCGACACCCGTGCGCTGACCCTGCGCATCCGCGATGGCGGGCCGCAGACAGCCATCCTGCTCTTCCCGCAGGATGGACGGATCGACCCTGAAGCCGCTGCCGAAACCGCCCGCGCATGGCCGGGCCTCGAAGGCATGGATCTGGCGCAGGAAGTCACTTGCGAAGCCCCGTATCAGTGGACGCATGGCGTGTGGGAATGGCCCCATGCCACCCGCGCTGTGCCTGAAAAGCGCCGCCGCGTCGTTGCGGTGGATTTCGGAGCCAAGCGCAACATCCTGCGCTGCCTGGTTGCCGCGGGCTGCGATGTCACGGTTGTGCCCGCCACTACCAGCGGCGAGGAAATTCTCGCCCTCAAGCCAGAAGGCGTGTTCCTCTCCAACGGCCCGGGCGACCCGGCTGCAACCGCGCGTTACGCGGTGCCCGCCATCCGCGCCGTGCTTGAGGCCGGCGTGCCGCTGTTTGGCATCTGCCTTGGCCATCAGCTTCTGGCCCTCACGCTGGGCGCCAAAACCTACAAGATGGAACGCGGCCACCGTGGCGCAAACCAGCCGGTAAAGGATCTGGCCAGCGGCCGGGTGGAAATCACCAGCCAGAACCACGGTTTTGCCGTGGACGCCAAAACCCTGCCCGAAAACGCGCATGTAACGCATGTCAGCCTGTTCGACGGCTCGAACGAAGGCATTGCCTCCGATCGTTACGCAGCTTTTTCCGTGCAGTACCACCCCGAGGCCAGCCCCGGCCCCTCGGACAGCTTCTATCTCTTCGAACGCTTTACCGCCCTGATCGACCGCACCGCCGGCGCCCACAACTGAACTGACAGGATCGACGCATCATGCCCAAACGGACAGACATCCGCTCCATCCTCATCATCGGCGCAGGCCCCATCGTTATCGGGCAGGCGTGCGAGTTTGACTACTCGGGCGCTCAGGCCTGCAAGGCCCTGAAAGAGGAAGGCTACCGGGTCATTCTGGTCAACTCCAACCCGGCCACCATCATGACCGATCCGGGGCTGGCCGACGCAACCTATGTCGAGCCTATCACCCCCGAAGTGGTCGAGCGCATTATCCTCAAGGAACGCCCGGATGCGGTTCTGCCCACCATGGGCGGGCAGACAGCACTCAACACCGCCATGGCGCTGCATGCCTCGGGTTTTCTCGAAAAGCACAATGTCGAACTGATCGGCGCCAAGGCCGATGTGATCGACCGTGCTGAAGACCGGCAGAAATTCCGCGAGACCATGGATGCCATCGGCATTGAAAGCCCGCGCAGCCTCATTGCCCACACCATGGCCGAAGCACATGAAGCCCTGCGTGAAATCGGTTTTCCCGCCATTATCCGCCCCTCCTTCACCATGGGTGGCTCAGGCGGCGGTATTGCCTATAACCGCGAGGAGTTCGACCAGATCGTAGCCTCCGGCCTCGATGCATCGCCCACCACGGAAGTGCTGGTGGAAGAGTCGGTGCTGGGCTGGAAAGAATACGAGATGGAAGTCGTGCGCGACACGGCGGACAACTGCATTATCATCTGCTCCATCGAAAACATCGACCCCATGGGGGTTCATACCGGGGATTCCGTCACGGTAGCACCTGCGCTTACGCTGACCGACAAGGAATACCAGCGCATGCGTGATGCCTCCCTTGCCTGCTTGCGGGCAATCGGGGTTGAAACCGGCGGCTCCAACGTGCAGTTCGGCGTCAACCCCAAAGACGGCCGCATGGTGGTGATCGAGATGAACCCGCGCGTTTCGCGTTCATCGGCACTGGCCTCCAAGGCAACGGGCTTCCCCATTGCCAAGATCGCGGCCAAGCTGGCCGTGGGCTACACGCTGGACGAACTCAAGAACGACATCACCCGCACGACCCCGGCCTCCTTCGAGCCGACGATCGATTATGTCGTTGTTAAAATTCCGCGCTTTACGTTCGAAAAATTCCCCGGCGCACCGGCCCTGCTGTCCACCTCCATGAAATCGGTGGGCGAAGCCATGGCCATTGGCCGCTCCTTCGCCGAGGCGCTGCAAAAAGGCCTGCGTTCCATGGAAACCGGGCTGAACGGCCTGGACCCCGTGGACGTGCCGGGCGATGGCGGGGTGGATGCGTTCCGCGCGGCCCTGTCCCAGCAGCGGCCAGAGCGTATTCTCATGGCCGCACAGGCCCTGCGCGCGGGGCTTTCGGTCGAGGATATTCACGAAGCCTGCAAGTTCGAACCGTGGTTCCTGCGCCAGCTTGAAACCATTGTGGCGGCCGAACGCGCCGTGGAAAACCACGGCCTGCCCAAAGACGCACAGGGCCTGCGCCAGCTTAAAGCGCTGGGCTTTTCCGATGTGCAGCTCGCGCGCCTGTCCGGCACGCAGGCCGCCGAAGTGGCCAAGCTGCGCGAGGCGGCTGGTGTGGTGCCTGCCTACCGCCGGATCGACACCTGCGCGGGCGAGTTCAGCTCCGCCACGCCGTATATGTATTCCAGCTACGAAGGGCTGTTTGCCGCCCCGAGCTGTGAATCCGCTCCCACCGACCGTGAAAAGATCGTCATTCTCGGTGGTGGGCCGAACCGGATCGGTCAGGGTATCGAGTTCGACTACTGTTGTGTGCATGCCGCCTACGCCCTGCGTGAGGCCGGTTATGAAACCATCATGGTCAACTGCAACCCTGAGACTGTCTCCACCGATTACGATACGTCGGACAGGCTGTATTTCGAACCGCTGACAGCCGAGGATGTAATCTCGCTCATCCGCTGCGAGCAGAGCCGCGGCAGCGTGAAGGGCTGCATCGTCCAGTATGGCGGACAGACACCGCTCAAGCTCTCCCGTGCGCTGGAAGCGGCTGGTATTCCGCTGCTGGGCACCCCGGCCGATGCTATCGACCGTGCCGAAGACCGCGAGCGCTTTCAGGCCATGCTGCACAAGCTCGGCCTGCGTCAGCCCGAAAACGGCATTGCGCGCAACCTTGAAGAAGCCGAAATCGTGGCCGAGCGCGTGGGCTACCCGGTTGTGGTGCGCCCCTCCTACGTGCTGGGTGGCCGCGCGATGGAAATCGTGTACGACCGGGCATCGCTCCAGCGCTACATGCGCGATGTGCTGCGCCTTGCCGGGCATGAAATCTCCTCCGGCCCGATCCTACTCGACCGCTACCTGAACGAAGCGATTGAAGCGGATGTGGACTGCATTGCCGACGGCACCAGCGTTTATGTGGCTGGCGTCATGGAGCATATCGAGGAAGCGGGCATTCATTCCGGTGATAGCGCCTGCGCCCTGCCGCCCTACACGCTCTCACCCGCTATCGTGACCGAACTCAAGGCCCAGACCGAGGCCATGGCGCGGGAACTGGGCATTGTTGGCCTGATGAACGTGCAGTACGCGATCAAGGATCAGGAAGTGTTCGTGCTCGAGGTCAACCCGCGCGCCTCGCGCACGGTGCCGTTCGTAGCCAAGGCGACCGGGGTGCCGGTTGCCAAAATCGGCGCACGCGTGATGGCGGGCGATAAGCTGTCCTCCTTCAACCTTGATGACCGGGCCGTGGTGCCGCATGTGGCGGTGAAGGAAGCCGTATTCCCCTTCAACCGCTTTGCGGAAGTGGACATTATTCTCGGGCCTGAAATGCGCTCGACGGGTGAGGTCATGGGGCTGGATACGTCGTTCGAGCGGGCTTTTGCCAAGTCGCAGCTTGGCGCAGGTGTAAAGCTGCCTGAAAGCGGCACGGTGTTCCTGTCCGTGCGCGCAAGTGACAAGCCGCATTTGCCTGCACTGGGTCGCCTGCTGGCCTCCATGGGGTTCAGAATTCTGGCGACACGCGGCACGGCAAGCCGCCTGCGCGAGTCCGGTATTGAGGTGGAACTGGTCAACAAGGTGCTGGAAGGCCGCCCCCACTGCGTGGATGCCATCCGCTCGGGCGATGTGCAGATGGTCATCAACACAGCGCAGGGTGCGCAGTCGGTGGCGGACAGCTTCGATATCCGCCGCTCGGCACTGGTGCTGGGCGTTCCGCACTACACAACCATGGCCGGAGCGCGTGCTGCTATCCACGCCATTGCGGCAATGCGCGAGGGACCGCTTGATGTTGCGCCGCTTCAGTCATACTTTAGCGGATCGTTCTGAACACTTTACCGTGCGGCGGGGGGCTATGCCCTCTGCCGCACGGTAAGGCGCGTATGCAACCAGCGTGTCGGCCCCAGAGGCCGACAGTTTTTATTCCGGGGACTTGTCTTGCAGAAAACTCCGATGACAGGCAATGGCCTTCAGCTTCTCGAAGATGAGCTGCGCAAGCTCAAATCCGAGGAGCGTCCTGCGGTGATCCGCGCTATCGCGGAAGCCCGCAGCCACGGCGACCTGTCAGAAAATGCCGAGTACCATGCCGCGCGTGAGCGCCAGTCCTTCATTGAAGGGCGGATCATGGAACTGGAAGAGCTGATCTCCACCGCCGAGGTAATCGACCCCAGCAGCCTTTCGGGCAGCCATGTCAAGTTTGGCGCGACTGTCTGCCTGGTGGATGAAGATACCGACAAGGAAATCACCTACCAGATCGTTGGCCTGCATGAAGCCGACATCAAGCAGAGCAAGATTTCCATTTCCTCACCGCTGGCCAAGTCACTGATTGGCAAGCAGGAAGGCGACACCGTGTCCGTGCCCGCCCCCGGCGGCGACCGCACCTATGAAATCCTGTCCGTAAAATTTATCTGATATGATCTCCCTTCAGGATATCACCGCCGCGGCCGACAGGATCCGCGGCAAGGTGATCCGCACCCCCACCATTGCCTCGCACTCCCTCTCACGCGCGACGGGGGCCGAGATTACCCTCAAGCTCGAAAACCTTCAGGCGGTGGGGTCTTTCAAGGAACGTGGGGCAGCCAACAAGCTCGCCCTGCTGAGCCCGGAAGAGCGTGCGCGTGGCGTTATCGCGGTTTCGGCTGGCAATCATGCCCAAGGCGTTGCGCGCCATGCCAGCCTGCTGGGAATTGACGCGGTTATTGTCATGCCGCGTTTCACGCCCGGTGCGAAGGTGGTGCGTACCCGCGATTGGGGTGCGCGCGTCGTTCTTGAAGGGGACAATTTTGCCGAGGCGCTGGCCTTCGCGCAGGATATGCAGGCCCGCGAAGGCCGCACCTTCATCCACCCTTATGATGATGCCGCCATTATGGCCGGTCAGGGCACCTGCGCGCTGGAACTGCTGGAAGATGCAGGCGAGCTTGATGCGCTGGTGGTACCCATTGGCGGTGGCGGCCTGCTTTCAGGCTGCGCGGTGGCGGCACGCGCCATGCGCCCCGGCCTGCGCCTGATTGGCGTGCAGGTGGAAAAATACGACTCCCTGTGCGCGTTCCCCGGCCAGGCCACCATGCCTACCGGCGGGGCCACCATTGCCGAAGGCATTGCCGTGCTCCAGATCGGGCAGCAGACGGATGAAGTTATCCGCAAGCTGGTGGATCAGGTGCTGGTCGTGCCCGAATGCGCGCTGGAAACCGCCATTACCCTGCTGGCCGAAGGGGCAAAGCAGGTAAGTGAGGGGGCTGGGGCCGCAGGCCTTGCCGCCGTGCTGACCTACCCAGACCTGTTCGCGGGCAAGAAAGTGGCGCTGCCTGTCTCGGGCGGGAATATCGACAGCCGCATTCTGGCCAATACCCTGCTGCGCGCCATGCTGCGCGATGGGCGTATCCTGCGGCTGGTTATGGAAATTCCTGACCGCCCCGGCGTTCTGGCCGATATTTCGCGCACTATTGGCGCGGCGGGCGGGAATATTATCGAAGTTTCGCATCAGCGGCTTTTTGCAGCGCCGTCCGTACAGGCGGCCGAGCTTGAAGTCATGATTGAGGCGCGTGACCCGGCGCATGCCGAACGCATCACACAGGAACTGGAAAAGAGCTACATCGTCCGCCGGGCCTGAACCTGCCTTTGTTTCCACACGTTCTCATGGCACTGTCTGGCGGATACAAACACCCGAACCCATAACCGGCAAAAACAAAAAACAGAGGCCCGTTCATGACTTCGCCCGCACCACAGCCAAAACGTCCTGTCATGCTTGTCATTCTAGACGGCTTCGGCTGGCGGGAGGAAACGGATAACAACGCCGTCCATCAGGCCAGCACCCCCAGTTTTGACGCCCTGTGGCGCGAAAACCCGCATAGCTTCCTGCGCACAAGCGGCGAAGATGTGGGCCTGCCTCAAGGCCAGATGGGCAATTCCGAAGTCGGGCACCTGAATATTGGCGCAGGCCGCATTGTCATGCAGGAACTGCCGCGCATTTTCTCCGCCATTGAAGATGGCAGTCTGGCCGCATCTCCTATCATGACGGATTTCATTGCCCGGCTGAAGGCCAGTGGCGGCACCTGCCACCTTATGGGCCTTGTCTCCCCCGGTGGCGTGCATTCGCATCAGGATCACGCAGCAGCACTGGCCCGCATTGTGGCGGCAGCAGGTGTGCCTGTGGCCTTTCACCTGTTTACAGATGGCCGCGACACGGCCCCGCGTTCAGCCCGTGATTATGTGCGCCAGCTTCAGGAAAGCCTGCCAGCCTCCGTACAGCTTGCCACGCTGTCCGGGCGTTACTACGCCATGGATCGTGACAAGCGCTGGGACCGGGTGGAAAAAGCCTATAACGCAATGGTCTGCGCACAGGGCGAGAGCGGCACCACCCCGGATGAGGTAATCGCCTCTGCCTATGCGGCGGATGTTTCTGACGAATTTATTATCCCCACCGTTCTGCCCGGCTATGCTGGCATGAAGGATGGCGATGGCATCCTGTCTTTCAACTTCCGGGCTGACCGTATCCGCCAGTTGATGGATGCCCTACTTGAGCCGGGTTTTGACGGCTTTGCCCGTGCGCGCATCGTCCGTTTTGACGCCGTGGCTGCCATGACGCAGTACAGCGAATCACTGGCCGCGCGCATGACGGTGCTGTTCCCGCCCGAAACACTGGACAACCTGCTGGGCGAAGTTGTGGCCAGCGCGGGGCTGCGCCAGCTCCGCATGGCGGAAACCGAAAAATACCCGCATGTGACCTACTTCATGAATGGTGGCCGCGAAGCCCTGTTCGAAGGTGAAGACCGCATTCTGGTGCCCTCACCCAAAGTCGCCACCTACGATCTACAGCCGGAAATGTCCGCCGCCGAACTGACGGACAAGGCTGTAAGCGCCATTGACAGCGGCACGTATGACCTGATCGTGCTCAATTACGCCAACCCCGACATGGTGGGCCATACCGGCATTCTGGAAGCTGCCGTCAAAGCGGTGGAAGCGGTGGATACCGGGGTGGGCCGCATTGCTCAGGCCATTACCCGCAACGGCGGCGCGCTGCTGATAACGGCTGATCATGGAAACTGCGAAACCATGATCGACCCCGAAACCGGCGGGCCGCACACAGCCCATACGCTCAACCTCGTGCCGCTGGTGGCTCTTGGCGCGGGCGACAGGCCCCTGCGGGATGGCGGGCGTCTGGCCGACCTCGCGCCCACGCTGCTCGATATCATGGGCCTGCCCAAGCCCGCCGACATGACGGGTTGCTCGCTGCTTACCCCCTGAATGAACGCGCACCGGCTTTTCCCCCGCCTTCCAGCGGCCCTGTCGCCCACAATCCGGCGACAGGCGAGAGCAAGCACACGGTGCCCCATACAGAGGCCCGGACGGTCTTTTGCACTGCTCCGGGCCGTATTGTTACCAATCCTGCTCTGTGCGGGAGCTAGCGTCACCTTCCCCCACAGTCTGGCACAGGCGGCAGCGGCCAATACGGCCCATAAACCGCACCACGCCCACCATATCACGCCCCATACATCCGGCAGCCCATCGGGCAGTCACTCGGTCGTTCAGGCCCGCCACGCGCTTGAAAACGCGCGCGCCAGACACGAGGCCGCACAGGCGGCAACGCAGCGTCAGGCCGCGGCGGTTGCCGCCTCCCGCGCCAGACAGGATGCCGCCATGGCCGCGGCGGCCACAGCCCGCACTCAGGCCCGCGCCCTCTCTGCCGCGACCCTCAGTGCCACAGCGCAGCTACAGGATACGGAACAGCAGATTGCCGATCTGTCGGACCGTATGGATGCAACCCATCAGGAGCAGCAGGCCCTGTCTGCAAGCCTGCTGGGGCATGAACAGGCACTGGCCCCGATCCTGCCTCTGGCGGTGCGGCTTTCGGTCTATCCCTCCGATACCTTGCTGGCAGCCCCCCTGCCCCAGAACGATGCCGTAACCGGCTTTCTGGTTCTGCGCGGCCTGTCACGCCAGTTGCAGGATGAAGCGCGCGACCTGCGCGAAAAACAGGCCCGGCTGGCCGTGCTGGATCACGACCTCACCGCCCAGAAAACCCGGCTGGAAGCGCTGGAGCAGCAGCAGGCCAGCGAACGTGCAACCGTGCGCAGGCAGGCTGATCAGGCACGTAAGGCGCAAAAACGGGCCGATAGTGCCGCCCGTGTGGCAACGCAGGCGCTCCAGAACGCCATGCAGCGCGCCTCAAGCCTACAGGATGCCGTAGACCGGCTTGAAGCCCTGCAAACCGCAGCTGAAACCCGCCTGCACCAAGCCCTGAGCGCTCCGCCACCCCGCCCGCGCACAACACACACCCTTACAGCCCCGGCCGATACACAGGCCACAACCAGCCAGCAGGACACCGTACAGGCCAACACAGCGGAAGGCCCCGGTCTGAACGAACAAAGCGGGGCAGCTTCCGGGCTGAAGCCCGTGGCCGGAACACTGCTCAGCGCGTGGGGGGCCAGCACCGAATCCGGTCCCGCCACAGGCATGACCTACCGCACCCCGCCGGGTGCCAGCGTGCGCGCCCCCTGCACCGGCGGGGTCGATTTTGCCGGTGTGTTCCGCACATATGGGCGTATGGTCATTCTCAACTGCGGCCGCCATTACCGCTTCATTCTGGCAGGCCTTTCCGAGCTTTCAGTCGATACCGGGCAGGATTTGACAAAGGGCGCACCCATAGGACACATGGGAAATGCGGGCAGTTCAGCCAGACTGTTCATACAACTCCGGCACGGGCAGCAGAGCATCAACCCGGCCCCCTTCCTGTAGGGCGTAAAGCCATGACGGCATGGGCGGTTTCCCTGCGTTGCGGAACAGGCTAGTCTCGCCCGCAACGCGACCTGCCACACACCATGCCTCCCCTTGGGCAGGGCTATGGCGGGCCGGAAAAAAGACAGGACGAACACGCGCCACGGGGTTTTTCCCGGTTCTGGCGACAGGAGACAAGATCGCATGAAGTTCCGCACAGGTCTGATGCTCGGTGCCACCGCCATGACCGGCCTTGCCCTGGCTTTCTCTCCAGGTCACTTCCCTGCCAGAATCCTTCTGCCTGCCCCTGTTCAGGCGCAGACCGCGACACCCGATGCCGCGCCCACCGCAAACCACGCCGAAACCTACCGCCTGCTGACCCTGTTCGGCACGGTTCTGGATCTGGTGCGCTCCGATTACGTCGAGCCCGTATCCGACCGTGATCTGATCACCAATGCGCTGAATGGCATGCTCAGCGGCCTTGACCCGCACAGTTCGTACATGACGCAAAAGCAGTACGAAGACATGATGGTGCAGATGAAAGGCGAGTTTGGCGGCCTTGGGCTGGAACTCCAGCAGCAGGACGGCCATATCCGCGTTGTCTCCCCCATTGACGGCACACCGGGCTTCCGGGCCGGGATCAAGGCGGGTGATTACATCATCGCTGTGGATGGCCACACCGTGGACGGCATGCCGCTTGATGAAGCCGTAAAGAAAATGCGCGGCAAGCCGGACACCAAGATCACGCTGACACTGGTGCGCGAAAAAACGCCCAAGCCCATTGTGGTGACACTCACCCGCGAAATCATCCATATCGACGTGGTCAAATCCGCCCTGTACGACCGGATCGGTTATATCCGCATCGCGCAGTTTAACGAAACCACGGAAAAAGAACTGCTCAAGGCCTACAACACCCTGCGCCAGCAGGCGGGTGGCAAGCTTGCGGGCCTTGTGCTGGACCTGCGCAACGACCCCGGCGGGCTGCTTGATCAGGCGGTGGAGGTTTCCTCCAGCTTCATCCGTTCGGGCGAGATCGTGTCCACCCGGGCGCGCCACCCCAAGGACAGCCAGCGCTGGGATGCCCACGGCACCGACATTACCGATGGCCTGCCCATGGTGGTGCTGATCAACGGTGGCTCGGCCTCCGCCTCTGAAATCGTGTCTGGTGCGTTGCAGGATCACCATCGCGCCGTGTTGCTGGGCACGCGCTCGTTTGGCAAGGGGTCGGTGCAGTCCATCATCCCCATTCCGGGCAATGGCGCTGTGCGCCTGACCACGGCGCGCTACTACACGCCTTCGGGCCGCTCCATTCAGGCGCTGGGCATCATGCCCGACATCACGGTCAAGGAAACGCGTGACGACCCCGGCCTGAGCCTGCGTGAAGCCGATCTTGAGCATATTCTCAAAAATCAGGGCGGCAACACCACCAAGCCCCAGCCCCGTACCGACCTGCCTGCCATTGCTGCGGACATTCCCAACGAACCGCCCGCCAACTGGCCCGAGTTCGATTACACCAAGCCTTCCACCGACTTCCAGTTGCAAGAAGGCCTGCGGGTTGTCCGCTCCATGGCCGGGCTGCCGGCCCCTGCTCCAGCCGTGCCTGCCGCCCCCGCCCCCAAAACCCCGGCAAAGACGGACGGCGCGCAGCACCAGTAACAGCGTAAAGCGAGCACGAGAGCGGTCATGCGTACCCCTTCCCTGTGGCGGCGGCTTACCACCCGCGGCAGACTGTTCATCTGGTTCTGGCTTGCCGTTGTGGCGGTTGCCGCCATTCTGGGGGCAACCCTGCACTTTATCAGGCCGCCACATCCCTCCATTGCCCAATGGAATGCGGATGTGGCCCGCCACCACCTGAAGGGCGACCACACCGGCATTCTGCCGCCCCAAATGGCGCTGCTGGAAAAGCATAACGGCACCGGCGGCTTTCCCCTGCCCCTGACAGGCCCGCACGGGCAGACCGCCCGCCAGATTTACGCTGCACAGACCGTGGATGTACCGCCCGGCACCCCTATGGTGGCGGTGCTACTAGAAGGTATCAGCCAGCCGGATGAGCAGTCGACCGATGCCATGGCCTCGCTGCCCGGTGCGGTATCGGTTGCGTTTTCGCCCTATCTTTCGGGTGCGGATACGCTCATGGAAACTGCACGCCAGTACCAGCATGAAACCCTGCTGGTACTGCCCATGCAGGCCAGCAAGGACAAACCCACCACCACCCAAACACCCCCGGCAGACGATGCCGGGCCACGCGCCATCAGCCTGCTCAATTCCGCACAGCAGAACACAGATAACCTGAACTGGGTTCTCTCACGCATGGCGGGTTATGTTGGCGTAGTAGGTGCTCCTGTTGGGCCGAATGCAAATACCCTGCTGCACTCACAGGATTTCACCACCATTCTGGGCACACTGGACAAGCGTGGCCTGCTTTACGTGAACGGCACTGTGGATCAGCCCATTACCGGCGCAGGACTGCTGGGACAGGCGGATGTGCAGATCAATGCGGATACGGATATCGTCGGGATTGATATCCAGCTTCTCAAACTCCAGCAGGCAGCACGGCGCAACGGCCATGCCATTGGTGTCATGAGCCCGCTCCGGCCCGTAGCGCTGGCCTGCCTGCGGGCATGGATTGCCCATCTGAAAGATGTCGGCATTGCCCTTGTGCCGGTAAGCCAGCTTATCCTGCCGCCAGACCCGGCCGACGTTACGCCCACAACACCAAACGGAGCCATGCGGGTCAATCTGGCCGCTCCCCAAGCTACACAGAGCCGATAACCGCTATGTCAGAAACCGCTCCCCCTGCCTCGGCCCTGCCTTACCGCCCCAATGTCGGGGCTATGATTTTTCATCCCGATGGCCGGGTATTCATTGCGCGCCGCACGGACATGCCGGGGGCCGGTGGCCCTTTGAGTGAAGGCACATGGCAATGTCCGCAAGGCGGTATCGATGAAGGGGAAGACCCCGCACAAGCCGTGCTGCGCGAAGTGTGGGAAGAAACCGGCACCCATGCCGTGCATATTCTGGCAGAACACCCGGAATGGATTGCCTATGACCTGCCCGATCACCTGATCGGCAAGGCGCTGGGTGGCCGTTACCGTGGACAGACCCAGAAATGGTTTGCGCTCGCCTTTACCGGACAGGATGCCGATATCCGGCTGGATACACATTTACCAGCCGAATTCGATGCGTGGATGTGGGTGGACCTGAACACCCTGCCAGCCCGTAATGTCGGCTTCAAAAAGCCAATATATGAACGGCTGGCCCGCGACTTCGCAGGCCTGACCACACCCCGCTAAAGGGTGTGGCCTGCTGGCCGCGCAGGGTTAATGCGCGGCCTTTACCTTGCCATCACCCCGCATGGGTGAGCACAGGAAACAGAACGGGACACACAGGAAAGCCCCGATCCCCAAAATCATGAAAACCTCATTATACGCCAGCATGGATACCTGTTTGGTAAACTGCTGGAACATCGTATGCTGGGCTACGTTATCCAGTAGCGCGGGCGATGTACCACGCGCCAGCGCTACACTGCGCACCCTGTCCAGATAGTCATTGAACGGCTGGTGATAGGTCGTCATCCAATGTGTCATATGCGCCTGCCGGGCCTGCCTGCGCTCGGTCAGCAGGGCCGTAGCACCCGAAATCGCCAGAGACCCCAGCACGTTGCGCGACATACTGAACAGAGCCGAGGCATCGGCATTTAGGCGTTCAGGAATTGTGGCGTATGCGATGGTGGAAAGCGGCACGAACAGGAAGGCCAAACAGGCGGTCTGGCTCATGCGGAACAGCACCAGATGCCTGAAATCAAGCAGAGGCAAAAGCTGGGCTGAAAAGAACAGCGAGCACCCCATGAGCGCAAACCCCGTGGCGATCACGCTGCGCACACTCATGATTGTCATGAGCTTGCCTACAATGGGGATCAGCACAATCACCGCAAGTCCGCCGGGTGAAAGCACAAGACCGGAGAGTGTGGCCGTATACCCCATGACCTGCTGGGCAAACTGCGGCACCACAATAGCTGAGGCATAAAGCAGTGCACCCATGGCCCCCATAAGGGCCGTACCCATAGCGAAGTTACGGTCTTTGAAAACCCGCAGATCAACAGCCGGTTTATCCGTATGCAACAGCCACAGCACAGCGCTACCCAGACCGAAAACAGCCAGAACCGCCATAATCCGGATAAAGGTGGAGCCGAACCAGTCAGCATCCTCCCCGCGATCAACCATGATTTCAAGGCAGCTAAAGCCAATGGTGATCAGGCTGATGCCAATCGCATCCACCGGGGCTTTCTGCTTGCGCGCCCATGGTGGGTCTTCCACCACAGCCATGACGCCGGTTGTCGTCAGAATACCGAACGGCACGTTGATGAAGAAAATCCAGCGCCAGGAAAAGTTATCTGTAATCCACCCGCCCAGTGTCGGGCCGATAACCGGCCCCACCACCGCGGCAATGGCCGTAAGCCCAAAAGCCGCCGCACGTTTGGCCGGGGGAAAACTATCCAGAATAATGGATTGCTGGTTCGGCTGTAGCCCGCCACCAAAGAAGCCCTGCATCAGCCGGAACACCACCAGTTCGCCCAGGCTGGTGGCCGTGCCACACAGAAAGGACGAAACCGTGAACATGATGATACAGATAAGAAAATAGTTTTTCCGACCGAAGACTTTTCCAAGCCAGCCGGAAATGGTCAGCACGATGCCGTTGGCAACAAGATAGGCGGTGAGTGTCCATGTCGCATCGTCATACGTGCTGGACAGGCTGCCCGCGATATGAGGCAGCGACACGTTGACGATGGTGGTGTCCAGAATTTCCATGAACGCCGCCAGTGTAACCACAAAGGCGACCGTCCATGGATTATGCTTGGGCTTCCACCCGCCGGGAGCGACGTTATCGGCTGCCGAGGCCATCAGGGATGCGCCTGCTGGCTGTCCTGCGCCGCTGCATCAGCCGGGGCGCGGGGCGGCGGCGCATCGGAGCGGCCCTGCGTATCCACATGCACCACGGGCTCGACAGACAGGCCAAGGGCCAGCGGCTGATCCGGGTCCAGCCCTTCGTCAATAATGATCTTCACCGGCACGCGCTGCACGATCTTGACGTAGTTGCCGGTGGCATTTTCAGGCGGGAAAGCGCTGAACGTCGCCCCTGTGCCCTTTTGCAGGGAATCAACATGCCCGCGCAGTTTCAGGCTCGGATAGGCATCAACACGCACATCCACCTTCTGGCCCGGTTTCATGTGGGTAATCTGGGTTTCCTTGTAGTTGGCCACCACCCAGACTTCGGGTTCAACAATAGAGAAAACCGCCTGCCCCTTATGGACGTAGTCACCCTGCTCGATATTACGCTGGCTGATCCAGCCGTCACACGGGGCACGGAGAACAGTCCAGCCAAGGTTCAGATCCGCATTAACCAGATCGGCGTCAGCGCCGTGCACATTGGCCTCGTCCTGGGTCACGCGTATAGCGGTGTTATGGATGTTAGGCTGAACGGGCATGGCCATCTGCACCGTACCCTGTGCAGCAGTCACCTGTGCGCGCGCTGAATCGAGTGCAGCCTGTGCGTAATCCATATCCTGCTGCGAGGTGGCTGCTCGGGCCACGCTATGCTGGCGGCGATAATCTGTCTGGGCTCGGAATTCCTGCGCGCGGGCTTCGGCCAGACGACCCTGCGCCTGCATCAACGCACCGGGATATTCGAGCATGGCCACGGCGTGCATCATCTCGCTGGCCTGCGCCGTTGCCTTGGCAGCGTCGAGCGAGGCCAGAGCCCGATCGCGCGAGGCCTGCCAGTCACGCGGGTCGATGCGGGCGAGAATCTGGCCCTTACGCACGAACTGGTTGTCATTCACCAGCAATTCCACCACGTAGCCTTCGACATGCGGGGCAATGCTAACGGCACGCCCAGCGGTAAAGGCATCATCGGTGTCAATGTCGTTGCGGGTAAAAAACCAGTAAAGCCCGGCTGCAACAACCAGAATGGCAATGACAGTCGTTAGAATCGGTTTCAGGCGTGACGGCTTTTTGCCTTCGGTCTTGCCGGTTGCACCTGCCTGCCCGTCACCCTGCGCGCCGGATGTTTCGGGAGACTGTTCGTGGTTTTCGTCCGCCATGCTTTATCCCTGCCCTGCAAACACCGTGTCATAAAAATCCGCCACGCGCCGCACTGCGCTGACCGACCGGTTCGGTCAGTATGTGGCACGTTCGCCGTTTCGCTTCAAGCGTGGCCTTACACCCACATTGGAAAGACACCCTTGTCAGCGCGGGTGTCTAACGCTCAAAGCCCTGTGTTCGCACAAGTTGCGCGTAAAGACCGTCATGCGCCATCAGCCCGTCATGCGTGCCGCATTCGACCGCGCGCCCGTGCTCCATCACCACCACCATATCCGCCGACCGCACGGTCGAGAGACGATGCGCCACAATCAGCGTAGTGCGGCCACGCCGCAAAGTGGCCAATGCGTCCTGCACCGCAGCTTCGTTCTGGCTGTCGAGCGCGCTGGTGGCCTCATCGAGCAGCAGCAGGCGCGGGTTGCGCAGCAGAGCGCGCGCCAGTGCCACACGCTGGCGCTGGCCACCTGAAAGCCGCTGCCCGCCCGGCCCTACCTGCGTATCCACCCCTTCGGGCAGATCTGTAATAAATTGCTCGGCCGAGGCTGCACGAATGGCCTGCCACACATCCTCTTCCGAAGCCTCGGGGCGGCCTACCAGAATGTTTTCCCGCACAGAAAAATCGAACAGAAGCGGGTCCTGACTGACATAGGCAATGGCATCGCGCAGGCTGGCCAGTCGGATATCGCGCAGGTCCAGCCCGTCCAGCACAATACGCCCGCTGGTGACATCATGCAGGCGCGGCACAAGAGACAGGGCGGTAGATTTGCCAGCCCCCGATGCCCCCACCAGTGCGACCGTGCAGCCCGGCTGAGCATCGAAGCTCAGCCCTGCAAGACCGGTGCGCCCGTCGGCATAGACAAAGCCCACGGACTCGAACACCAGATGCCCTTCCCCCTCCGGCAGCGACACGGCATTAGCCCTGTCCATGACAGTGGGTTTTTCATCTATGATCTTAAACACGCGGCTGAGCCCCGCCATGCCTTCCTGCAAGGCGGAATGTACTGCCCCCAGAGCGCGCAGGGGCCGGGCCGCCAGCAGCAGGGCCGCCACAAAGCCCGAAAAATCGCCCAGCGAAGCCCCACCCGTTGCAGCCCGCCAGCCTGCAAAGCCTAGCACGGCGGCAACCGCCGCTCCCCCCAGTGTTTCCAGCAGGGGTTCAACCCGTGCGCGGCTGCGGGCAATCTGCAGGACGGATTCATGCAGCCTGTCAAAAGACAGGCCAGCCCGCTTACGCTCCGCCTGTTCCAGCCGGTAAACCCGAACCGTACGCGCCTGCGAAAAACTTTCGGTCAACAAGGCCGAGGTTTCCCCCATGCGCTCCTGCATCCCACCCGAAGCCCGGCGCACCCGCCGCCCCAGTTTCTGGATAGGCAGTACCGCCGGTGGGTAAAGCAGGGCAGCAATCAGGCTCAGTTCCCAGTCCATATAGAACATGGACACCACAAGCCCCACTACCGTCACCGCATCGCCTACGGAACTGACAGCCCTGAGCATGGCATCGCGCACGGCCACCGCATCCGTCGTAAAACGCGCGGCCTGCTTGGCAGGGGCCTCGCTTTCCACCTGCGTAATGTCGCTGCGGATCATATGGTCGAACATTTCGCCCTGCAGGCCCCGCACAACCTTGAGCACCAGCCCCTGTGTGACAACGGTCTGCCCGTACTGGGCGAGTGACTTGGCGGCTGTCAGCATCACCACAAGCAGCGGCACCTGATACAGAATGCGCGAATCCCGGGAGGAAAACATATCCAGCGCGCGCTGGATCACCAGCGGGTAAAGGGCTGTCAGCAACGCGGTTATGATCGGCAGCGCCGCGGTAATCACCACATGCATTTTGTGATGGCGAATCTGCCCGTGCCACAGCCTGAGCAGCAGGGTCCATGTATCGTCGGACAGGAATTTACGCTTGGCAGGGCGAGAGGCCGGGTGGGTAGCTGTCATGCCCCCATGTAGCAGCCCTCAGCCCTCACGTGCAAAGGGGGGCAAACCACCTCTGGCAACAAAGCCGCTGCTTTCAGGCTTGCTCGCTCAGAATCCGGCCTAGTTCAGCCCGGCATGCCTCAGCCGAAGCCTTACAGCCACCCTGCCGCCACCACTGCCTGACCTGCGTAATCACCTGCCCCATGGCCGGGCCGGGTGCGACCCCCATGGCCAACGCGTCACGCCCTGCCAACGGAAACACCGGCACATCAAGCCCGGACAAGCGCTGGCGCAAATGCGCGAGCGCCTGCACGCGGGCTCCATCCTGCGGGTTTTGCGCCTGACAAAGCCACAGCCCCGCCATAAGGCAGTCGGGTGGGGCATCCACCAGCAGGTTCCGCAAGAAGTCCTGTGCCTGTTCGTTATTATTCAGCCGGGCCAAGGGGCTCTCTGGCGCGCCTGCGCGCGCAATACAGCGCAGGCGCGCGGCCTCCGCCTTTGACAGCTTCAACCGCGTGGCCACAGTCGCGGGAGCCGGGCTCAGCGCGGCCAGACGCAACAGTGCATCGGGCGGGGGCTGGCAGGCCTCCAGCGCTTCAAGCCTGTCCAATGTCACGCCTTCGGGCAGGATAACGGCTAGAACGCCCGTTTGCGCCATAAGCCGCATAACGGGCATGACCTGAGGAAGTGCGAGAATCTGCCGTAGTTCCGACCACACGCGCTCGACAGAAAGCCCTGTCAGCAGGGCTGCCGTGCGGCCTAGCACCGCGACTGTATCCGCCGCAGGCTCCCCTTTGCCATAACGGGCCTGAAAGCGGAAAAAACGGAGGATACGCAAGGCATCCTCCTCAATGCGGCTTTGCGCATCGCCCACGAACCGCACGCAGCCTGCACGCAGATCCGCCTGCCCGCCAAACCAATCGTACAGCCTGCCCGCCTGATCAAGAAACAGGGCGTTGAAGGTAAAGTCGCGCCGGGCGGCATCCTGTTGCCAGTCATCCGTCCAGGCCACCACGGCATGGCGGCCATCGGTCAGCAGGTCGCGTCGCAGGGTAGTAATTTCACAGGGCAGCCCGTCTACAACAGCGGTAACGGTTCCATGGGCCAGCCCCGTGGGTACGGCCACAACCCCCGCCGCACGCAGCCGCTCCATCACCTGCTCGGGTGCAAGCGGCACGGCCATGTCGATATCGGCCACACGTCTACCCACCAGCAGGTCACGCACCACGCCACCGACCAGCCGGGCCTGCGGCAGAATACGCCACAGAACATGCAACAGCGCGCGTTGCCGGTCGGATAATCCTTCTATGAGGGCAGACTGTTCAGGCGTGTTGTTCACACGCTATCGTCCGGGCTGTCAGGGCAGTCTGTCTCGTCCCCCTCCTGCCCTGTGGAGGACAGGCAGCGGGCCAGCGGAAAGAAACAGCCGCAGCTCCACACCCCCATGCACCGCACGCCCCGGTACAGACCCGGCTCGGCCAGTGCGGCCAGTTCGTACCACACGCTACGGCTCAGCCGGGCTTCCAGCGGCCAGCGGCCATCGCCTGCCCGCACCAGCAGATAAGGGGGGCAGGCATCCACGCAGGCTTCAGGCGGGACATCCCATTCGGTTCGAATCGGATGCTCACTGCTGGCCGTCACGGTTTCGTCCATGTTGGTGCGAAAACACAGCCGCTGGGTGCGGCCCACCCCCGACCATGTCAGTTCCACCGCAACAAACGGAACATCCTCAACCTCGATCACACCGCTCTCAAAAGGAGAGCGCAGCAAATAGGCCCCCTTTTCGTCCCGGGTCAGCAGGGAACCAAACAGGCACAGCATAGCCTTGCGTTTGATAGCGCTGCCCCGATAGAGCCAGCTCCCATCACGCCGGATCAGAAACGGCAGGCGCGGCACGCCGCCCTTCATGCTCGCGCCAGCCACCTGCGACAGGCACGCCGCCACGGATTCCAACCCGGACTCCGAATGATCGGACAGGCTGAATTCCTTTTCCCCACACGGGGCTGCCCCCGCGTTCTGCGCGTTTTCGCCTTTCACGACCTGATCACCCCGTAATGCGTGTCCATATGCGTCTTCCAATGATATAGGGAGCTTACCCCGCTTGATGAAACCCCCGCATGTCTTCAAGACTGGACAAATGACCGCATCAGACGCTCCGCTCTCAGCACTTTCCTCCGCCTCCCGCCCTGATGTGCGCGAGGCAGACCGTATCTGCGAACGGCTGTCGGCCGTGCAGCAGGCCCTTGGCGACATTATTTTCGGGCAGGATACCGTTATCCGCCAGACGCTTGTCACCATTCTTTCGGGGGGGCATGCGCTGCTGGTCGGCCCGCCCGGTCTGGGCAAGACCCTGCTTGTCACGACGCTGGGCACGGTGCTCGGGCTTGATGCCCGGCGCGTGCAGTTCACGCCGGACCTCATGCCCTCCGATATTACCGGAGGCGAAATCCTGGATGAAGACAGCACAGGCCGCCGAAGCTTCCGCTTTGTAAAGGGGCCGGTTTTCTGCCAGCTTCTCATGGCTGATGAAATCAACCGCGCCAGCCCGCGCACACAATCGGCCCTGCTACAGGCCATGCAGGAACACCATGTTAGTGTCGCCGGCACCGAGCATGCACTGCCCCAGCCTTTTCATGTGCTGGCAACCCAGAACCCGATCGAGCAGGAAGGCACATACCCCCTGCCCGAAGCCCAGCTTGACCGCTTCATGCTCCAGATCGCGCTCGACTTCCCCCCCGAGGACGCCGAACGTCAGATGCTGCTGGCCACAACCGGCGTAAGCCGCCCCACCGCCGAGCCGGTGCTGAGCACACGCGGGCTGGTGGAGGCTCAGACCATGGTGCGCACCATGCCGGTGGGTGAAAGCATTGTGGATGCCATTCTGACGCTGGTGCGCGCCGCCCGCCCGCAAACCACCCCGGATCAGGACCTGAAAACCGCCATTGCTTGGGGCCCCGGCCCGCGTGCGGCCCAGACCCTCATGCTCGCGACCCGCGCACGCGCACTGCTCGATGGCAGGCTGTCCCCCAGCCTTGACGATGTAGCGGCCCTCGCGCAGCCGGTTCTGGCACACCGTATGGCCCTCAGCTTCGCGGCCCGGGCTGATGGCCTGACCCCGGCTGATGTCATTACCCGGCTTGTAAACCGGCTGGGCTGACGTCTTTTGGACGGGTTCGCGCACCGCATCGCCTCTTTTCTTCCGGCCTTCCTGCGTCCGGCGGCCGGTCGCCACGGTGGCGGCCACGCAGCAGGGCGCGCCAGAGCACGGCCCTCTGCTACTGGGGCCGCAGGCACGCCCATGCCCCCCAGTGCTGCAGCGGCGGCGGCACTGGCCGCACGCATGCCCGACCTGCTGCTGCGCGCACGCCAGACCGCAGCCACACTGGCCGCTGGCCTACACCCCCAGCGCCGTGCGGGGTGGGGTGATAGTTTCTGGCAGTACCGTCCGGCCCAGCCGGGAGAGCCCGCCTCGCGCATAGACTGGCGGCAGTCAGCCCGCACCCACCATGCGCAGGTGCGTGAAAAAGAAGCGGAAACCGCCCAGACCATTCTCCTGTGGTGCGACATGTCGCCCTCCATGGACTGGTGCTCGGCCCCGTCCATCCCCTCCAAGCTGGACAGCGCCATTACCCTGTTGCTGACCATGGCCGCCCTGCTGCTCCGTGCGGGAGAAACCGTGCAACTGGCGGGGCCTTCGGGCCTGTTCCCTCTACCTACTGGTGGCCCGCCGCTGGAACGTCTGGCCATGGGGCTGATTGCGCAGGCGCATAAAGAGCTGGCAGCCACACCGGATAGTGCCGCACAGGCCCCTTTCCAGCGCCTGCCGGTACATCTGCCCATGCGCGCGCATCTGCTGATTGCCAGCGATTTTCTTGGCCCGCAGGAAGACATACAATCCTTCCTGCGCCATCTGGCTGCCCTACCTGTACGCGCGCATCTGCTGGCAGTGCGCGACCCGGCTGAGGCCAGCCTGCCCTATGCAGGGCGTGTACTGTTTACAGGGCTGGAGGGCGAACAGCCGGTTGAACTGTCTGAAACCACCGATATCCGCGCGGCCTATGCCTCCCTTATCGCCACGCGTGAGGGTTGGCTTGCTGACACGGCCACGCGTTACGGCCACGACCTAACACGGCACCAGACAGACCAGACAGCCCTCCCGGCCCTGCTGAGCCTGCATACGCTGATGAGCCACTCCGCATGAGTTTTTCCTCCCCCTTCCTGCTGCTGGCACTGGCAGGGCTGCCGCTGGTGTGGTGGCTGCTGCGCGCCACGCCGCCGCAGCCGCGCAGGCAGGCCTTCCCTCCCGTGGCGCTGCTGGCCGGGCTCCGCACCCGCCAGATAGACGCCGTGCGCTCGCCCCTGTGGCTGCTCATTATCCGCGCGCTGGTTTTCTGCCTGCTGGTTGTAGGGCTTGCCGGGCCGTTCCTGCACAAGGATACGGAAACCGCTACCGCATCCGGCCCTGTGCTGCTGGTCATGGATAACGGCCTATTTGCCGCTCCTGACTGGGCGGAGCGGATCAGCACGGCGCAGGCTATTGTGGAAAACGCGGCCCGCACCCAAAGCCCCGTAACCCTGCTGCTAACTGCCCCCACCCCAACGGAACAGCCCGCACAAGACCAGCCTCAAGCCCGCGCCGCCGCCGAGGCTGAGCAAACCCTCAACGCCCTGCGCCCGTCTCCATGGCCGGTTAACCGTGCGCAGGCGGCAAAGCAGTTGAGTGCCTTGGAGCATGGCTATGCCGGGGTATTCTATCTGGCGGATGGCGTGGCCAGCCCGCAGGATACAGGCTTTGCTTCCGCCCTGCGCGGTGCCGGGCCGGTGCGCGAGGTGCGCTTCCCCCATCAGACCGCGCTGGCGCTAACACCGCCCCCTCCGGCTTCGGGCGATATCATGGCCCGTGTGCTGGCGGTGCCTTCCGCCATGCCGCAGGACATGACAGCCCTTGCTCGCACCGCCGATGGCGCGACACTGGCGGCCATTCCTTTCTCTCTACCAGCCCATGCAACGCAGACAGATATCCACCTGCCCCTGCCGCCCGAACTGCGCAATCAGGTTGAAACCATTACCCTGCGCGGGATTTCAGGCGCGGCCACCACGCTCCTTATGGATGAAACCGACAGGATGCGCCCTGTAGGTCTGCTTTCGGCAGGTGGGGCGGACACACCCTTGGTGGGCGCACTGTTTTATATCCGCCGGGCACTCGGCCCTACAACAGACCTGCATGAAGGCACACCCGAAACCCTGCTGAACCGCCCGCTTTCTGTACTGATCGCACCTGATGGCACACTCACCGGCACCCAGACCCAGCAGGCCGTGCGTGCATGGGTGGAAAAAGGCGGTACGCTCATCCGCTTTGCCGGGCCAGCTCTGGCCGGAGCTCCGCATGAGGGCACCAGCCCTGCCGATAACCTGCTGCCGGTGCCGCTGCTTGATGGCACGCGCCAGCTTGGTGGTTCCATGACATGGGGCGCGCCGCAGAAACTCGCGCCCTTTGATGCGCTCTCGCCCTTCCGGGGGCTGTCCATCCCGGCCGATGTCACGGTCAGCAGACAGGTTCTCGCCAGCCCGACCGACACGCTGGGTGAGCAAAGCTGGGCACGACTGGCAGACGGCACACCGCTTGTTACCTATTCCAGCATGGGCAAGGGCACACTGGTTCTGTTCCACGTCAGCAGCACGGCGGACTGGTCCAACCTGCCGCTGTCGGGCCTGTTTGTTTCCATGCTCCAGCGCCTGACAGAACATGCCAATGGCCTTGCCATTCCAGCAGATGACACGCTGCTTTCTCCAGCCCTGAGCCTTGATGGCGAAGGCAATCTTGGCCCGCCGCCTGCCACAGCACGCGGGCTCAGGGCCAGCGCCTTTGAGAGCACGCCGGTCTCGCCCGAGCACCCGCCCGGCCTTTACGGCCCGCGCAATGGCCGACGCGCCCTGAATGCCGCAACCCAGATCACAGCCCTGCAGGCGGCTGATCCCATCGGCACCCTGATCGATCCACAAACGCGCCAGCCAGACAGGCCGCTGGGCCGTTACAGCCTGCTGGCGGCCCTTGTGCTCATGCTGGTGGACGGACTGGCCATGCTGCTCATGCGGGTGGCACGCCTCCCCTCCCGGCGCGGAATGGCCGTGACACTCATGGCAGGGCTGGTTCTGGCTGGCGGAACGGCACGGGCGCAGGCCCCCGATGATGGTACGGGCAGTCTGCCACCCGCCACCACGGCAGCGCCGCAGAGCATGCCCTCCGCCATTGATACCCTACCCCCCACAACCACCTCACAGGCTCCGGCAGTGCCACGTGCTGCGCTGGAAACCCGGCTGGCTTATGTAGTGACAGGTCATCCCGATGTGGATGAAGTCTCCCGTCAGGGGCTTCAGGGCCTGTCGGATTTTGTAAATGCCCGCACTTCCGCCAAGCTGGGTGTGCCGGACGCAGTGCGCCCCGGACAGGATGACCTCAGCTACTATCCGCTGATTTACTGGCCCGTAACGGGCGATGCCGAGACATCCCCCGCCGTGACCGCCAATCTGAACAGTTTTATGGCGCATGGCGGTATCCTGCTGATCGATACACAGGGTGACGATGCCTCTGGCGAAGAGGGCAGCACAACCAGTGGCAGTGCAGGTCACGCCCTGCGGCGCGTAACGGCGGGGCTGCAAATCCCGCCCCTGACAACCATGACAGACCACCACCTGCTGGCGCACACTTTTTACCTGATGCACGATTTTCCCGGTCGCTACGCCGGGCAACCGCTCTGGGTCGCGCGTGAAGGCGATGCGGAAAATGATGATGTCAGCCCCGTTATTATCGGCTCGGCTGACTGGGCCCATGCATGGGCGGTCGATGGCCATGGCGGCACACCCTATGCCGTGCTGCCCGGTGGGGCGGAACAGCGTGTTCAGGCCTATCGCTTTGGCCTGAATGCGGTGATTTACGCCCTGACAGGTAGCTACAAGGCCGATCAGGTGCATGTGCCCATGCTGCTCAAACGGCTGGAAGACACGCCATGACAGACCTTCTTTCCCATTCTGTCACCTTTGAGCCGCTTGTCCCTTTATGGCTGCTGGCGGCGCTGGCTGTGCTGGCGCTGGTGCTATGTGTCGTGGGGCTGTTGCGGGCCAGCCCGTCCGGGGCTCTGCTCCGCTTTGGGGCCGCCCTTGTTATCCTGACGTGGCTGGCCGGGCCGCAACGCCTGCATGAAAACAGCCACCCCCTGCCCCAGACCGCGCTGCTGCTGGTTGATCACTCTGGCTCCATGTCTCTGGGACAGAGAAACGCCATTGCCCGTCAGGCAGCGGATATTCTGGCACATGCGCAAGCACCGGGGCTTGAATTTCGCACGGTCAACGTGCGCGAAAATGGCCATGACGGCACCAGACTGTTTGAAGCGCTCGATCAGGCGGCGGCGGATATTCCGCCTGCACGCTTTGCCGGGGCTGTCATGCTGACAGATGGCCAGAACCTCGACACCCCAGAAACCATCCCCGACAGGCTGCGCCCGGCAGGCAATGGCAGCCACCATACCACCCTGCCCCTGCATGTGCTGCTCAGCGCCAAAGGCGAGGAAACCGACCGCAGGCTTGAGTTACTAGAAGCCCCCCCTTACGCCATAGCCGGGCAGGATGCGCATTTGCGCGTGCGGGTGCAGGATGCCGGACCGGGCACGCATGACGGCACGCCCGCCACACTGAGTGTGCGCGTCAATGGCGAAGCCGCGCGCACAGTACCTGTGCAGACAGGCACCCCGCAGGACATTACCGTGCATGTGGCCCATCCCGGCCAGTTGCTAGTCAGCCTTGCGGTTTCTCCTCTGGAGGGCGAGGTTTCGACCATCAACAACCAGACTGTCGTGACCATCACCGGCATTCGTGACAGGCTGCGCGTGCTGCTGGTATCGGGCACGCCCAATCAGGGTGAACGGGTCTGGCGCAGGCTGCTCAAGGCCGACCCGGCAGTGGACCTGATCCACTTCACCATTCTGCGTCCGCCGGAAAAAGATGACGGAACGCCGCTGTCCGATCTGGCGCTTATCGCCTTTCCCGTGCGTGAACTCTTTCAGGAAAAAATCCGCCAGTTCGACCTGATCATTCTCGACGGGTTTGAAAACCGCCACATTCTACCGCGTCTCTACCTTGAGAATATTGCGGATTTTGTACGTCAGGGCGGTGGCCTGCTGCTAACGGCGGGGCCGGAATTTGTTGGCCCCGGCTCCTTGCAAGATACCCCGGTGGGCGATGTGCTGCCTGCCCATGTGCCGTTTGAAAACAGCATCATCACCCAGCGTTTTCGCCCCACACTCACCGCCACTGGCCGCAGGCACCCAGTTACGGCCGCCCTGCCCGGCGCACCGCAGGGGCTGCCCGCTCCATCTGCCAACGGCGCACCACCGCCGGGTGGCACGGACGGAGCTACGGATGGCACAAGCTCGTGGGGGCCATGGTACCGCGCCCTGCGCCCGGACCGCACCCATGGCGAAGTGCTGATGAACGGGCCGGATGGCGCGCCCCTGCTGCTGCTCGATCATGTGGACCGTGGCCGCGTGGCCCTGCTCCTGTCTGACCAGATCTGGCTCTGGTCACGGGGCGAGGGCGGCGGCGGACCACAGGCCGAGTTACTGCGGCGGATTTCGCACTGGCTGATGAAAGAGCCAGAGCTGGAGGAAGAACAACTTGCCGCCAGCCTGTCCGATGGCGTGCTGAGCATTACCCGCCACAGTGTTTCCAACGACCCGGCCAACACGGTGAGCGTGACAGCGCCTTCCGGCGCCACCCAAACTGTAACCCTGCACCCAGATGCGCAGGACCCCGGCACTTTCCGGGCCACACTGCCCGCCACGGAAAACGGTATCTGGCAGATCAGCGATGGCACACACACAACCTATGCTGCCCCCGTGCAGGCAGACCCGGCGGAATTTGCCACCCTGCGCGCAACTGCAAGCAAGCTTGATTCCATCACCCGCCAGACGGGTGGTGGCGTGTTCTGGCTGGGAGATTCTCCCGACACGCTGCACGTGCCATCCACCCGTGTTGCCAGTTCATCCGACCTGCACGGGGCGGACTGGCTGGCTTTTCCCGCACGCGGTGCCCATACCGTAACCGGGCGGACAGCCGCACCACTGCTGCCAACATGGGTCTATCTGCTACTGGCACTGCCGCTGATACTGGGTGCATGGTGGCGCGAAGGGCGCCGCCCCCGCTGATGGCACCGCTTAAGAGCGCCTTGCCTCTTCATGGCGAATCGGTGTGCTCCTTTGCGACATCTGGGGGGTGTGGTAATATTTGGCATCGCGCATCAATGGACAGATCATGAACCGCTTATTCCGCCCTGTTACCTGCGCCCTGCTGTTCTGTAGCCTGGCCCACTTCCATGTCTCCCCCGCCCTTGCTGCTTCCGAAGAGGAAGAACAGGGCGCGGCTGAGGAGGCATCGCAGAAAGCGGAAAGCGCCAAGGCCGCCAAGCGCGCTGCCCCCCCTTCCGCCATTCCGGGCTCGGAAGGGATGGACGAGGATGACGGCGACCGTATTGGCAAGGATGTGGAGCCCACGAGCGCTCTGTTCGAGGCCATTAACCGTGGCAGCGTTGCTGCGGCCAAGGATGCCGTGAACCGTGGGGCTGATCTGGGTGGGCACAATATTCTGGGGCAAACGCCGCTGGAAATGTCCATCGACCTCAACCGCAACCCCATAACCTTCCTGCTGCTGTCTCTGCGCACGTCGGATGACCGGGTCGGCTCAGACTACGCCAATCAGGGTATGGACGCGGGGCGCCCCGTTGTTACCGGCGGGATCAACGCCGCGCGGGCCGACACCGCTCCGGCGGGACATGGTTATGATTCCACGGGGGGCGTTGCCCAGCCTTCCGCCGGGTTCCTCGGGTTTGGTGGCAGCTAAACTGCCACCAGCCCTTACGGGCGGGGCGAATTATCAGCCCTGCGCGTTCGCGTTATTAGCAGCGACCATTTGCAGGCTTTCCTGACGCAGCACATCAAGCGGCAGAAGTGCTCCTTCACGCTCAAAATGCCAGAACGTCCAGCCGTTGCATGAGGGCGCGTTAGTCAGTTGCGCTCCCAGCTTGTGGATAGAACCACGATGCGTGCCGCTAACCAGCGTGCCATCTGGTGAGACCGTTGCCTGCAGGCGCTGTTTTTTATCGCACACCACCGTACCCGCTACGATCACGCCCTGCTCCACCAGACTGCCAAACGGCACCCGCGGGGCCTCGCGCCGGTCCTGCGTTGTCTGCACAACGTCTTCAGGCAAAGGCTGCTCACGCGCGATCCGCGCCAGTGAAGCCTCGATGTAGTCCGGGTGGCGCTCGATCCCGATAAAGTGCCGCCGCAGCCGCCGCGCCATGGCCGCTGTCGTGCCCGAACCTGAGAACGGATCAAGCACCACATCATCCACCGTGGTGGAGGCAACCAGCACCCTGTGCAGCAGGCTTTCGGGCTTTTGCGTCGGGTGCAGCTTCAGCCCGTGTTCGTTACGCAGGCGTTCATTGCCGGTACACAGGGGCAGATACCAGTCCGAGCGCATCTGCACATCGTCGTTCAGCGCCTTCATGGCCTGATAGTTGAAACGGTAGCGGCTATCCGGCCCACGGGCAGCCCAGATCATCGTTTCATGCGCATTGGTAAAGCGGCGACCACGGAAATTCGGCATAGGGTTGGATTTGCGCCATACGATGTCGTTAAGGATCCAGAACCCCAGATCCTGCAGAATCGCACCCAGACGGAAAATGTTGTGGTAGGAGCCGATCACCCAGATCGTGCCATCCTTGCGCAGCAGGCGATGGGCCTCGGAAAGCCATGCACGGGTAAAGCGGTCATATTCTTCCAGATCGGAAAACTTGTCCCACTCATCGTCAACGCCATCGACCAGCGTATCGTCAGGGCGGCGCAGTTCGCCACGGAGTTGCAGGTTATACGGCGGGTCCGCGAAAATGCAGTCCACCGACCCACTGGGCAGGCCGCGCATTACATCCACGCATTCACCACGGA
This sequence comes from Acetobacter papayae, assembly GCF_047721125.1. Lineage (NCBI taxonomy): Bacteria > Pseudomonadati > Pseudomonadota > Alphaproteobacteria > Acetobacterales > Acetobacteraceae > Acetobacter > Acetobacter papayae. The sequence goes on from NZ_JBDNWF010000005.1 coordinate 55,461, forward strand.
TAATCCTGTCGAGAGGAAGTTCCATGGGAACCGATTTTTTCATGCCGCTCATCACTGCCCTGCCGCTCCTGCCAGTTCCAACTGCCGCCGTACCGTACCGAATGTCTTCCTGTGGTGGGGGGTAACCCCCACCTGCACCAGCGCATGCCTGTGCGCCTGCGTGCCGTATCCCGCGTTGCCGTCCCACCCGTAATCGGGCCAGCGCACATCCAGCCGCGCCATGATGCGATCACGCACCACCTTGGCCACGATGGAGGCGGCAGCAATGGACAGGCTCAGCCCGTCGCCACCCACCAGTGCCTCGGCACTGCAGCCAAAGCTGGGCAGCTTGTTGCCATCCACCAGCACGTGGTCGGGCATCTGCGGCAGCCGGGCCACGGCGCGCTGCATGGCCAGATGGGCTGCATGATGGATGTTCAGCCGGTCCACTTCCGCAACGGAAGCTGCACCCAGACCGATTTCCACCCCCGGCACACCGGGCAGCCGGGCCGCAATGGCCTCGCGCATGGCTGGTTTCAGTTTTTTGGAATCATCGATCAGGCTGGCCAGATCATCTGGCACACCGGACGCAAACACCACCGCAGCCGCCACCACGGGGCCAGCGAGCGGGCCACGGCCCACTTCGTCTACCCCGGCGACACGTCCGCCATGCTGTTGTTCACGCCTGAAATCCGGCATTGCCCCTCGTTCCGTCCAACTGATCGCTCGTTTTGAGCGACTCGGCTAAAATAACCGAGTCGCTCTAACTGCGACTCCGTGGGGAAGGAGAAGCATTTTTTCACCTAGGAACGCAAGAGTCCTGATGAAATGATTTTTTTCAGGACCGCTTTGAACGCGGTGCGAGCAGCCAGCCCAGCACGATCCCGACAAAGGAAACAACGCCAAGAGCCAGCAGGGGCTTGTCGCGCACGAGGGTTACGGCCTTTTCCACCACACCCTCGCCTTCGTCGTACAGATCAGCAAAATCCTGCTGCATGTGCCCGGCGAACTGGTCGAACTTGCCTTCCGCCTGCAGGCCGACATCCCCTGTCAATCCGCCAACGGCATCTTTCAGGTGACCCTGCACATCCTTGGCGACGCCTTCGGCTCTGTTTTCCAGTTTCTTGATTTTGTCATCAGCCATGACCATAGTCCTCCCTTCTCCAACCGCTTGGTCCACGGTCCGCGTATCGGGCGTGATCCCGGCTTTACGGTTGTCTGAACCTATCAGACCGCAAAAACATAACGCTGACTAGGGTTCCCACGCAGGCATGGCTTTTCCTAACCGTATCCAACTCACGGCCCTTACTGTCTCCGCCATGTTCTTCATGGAACAACTCGATGGCACCATTCTGGCTACGGCACTGCCCGCCATCGCGCATGATCTGCATGTCGATACGGTTGCAACTTCCGTAGCCCTGACATCCTATATTATCGGGCTGGCTATTTTTATTCCCGCATCTGGAGCGCTGGCGGACAGGCTTGGCAGCCGCACCATTCTCAGTCTGGCTATCAGCGTCTTTCTGGTTTGCTCCATTTTCTGCGGCATTGCGCATTCGCTGCCGTTTCTGGCTATCATGCGCATGCTGCAAGGCGCGGGCGGGGCGCTAATGGTACCTGTAGGGCGGCTTGTCGTCATTCGGGATACCCCCCGCCAGGATCTTGTGCGCGCCATGGCGTGGATGATGCTCCCTGCAACACTCGGCCCACTTATGGGGCCGGTTGTGGGTGGTTTCATCACCACATGGTTTTCATGGCGGTGGAATTTTTATCTCAACATTCCCGTGGGCATACTGGGGCTGTTGATGACATGGCGCTTTATCCCGCAGGTGCGCGAGCCCTCACCCCCTCCGTTTGACCTCAAAGGCATGGTGCTGGCCGGAGGCGGACTGGCCACCCTGTCCATTCTGGCCGAACTGTTCAGCCATGATGCGGCGGGCTGGCCCGTGCTGGTCAGTCTGCTAGCCGGGGGCGTGGTGCTTATGGCCGTCTATGCGCGCCATGCAAGCCGGATTACCGAGCCACTGCTGGATTTCCGGCTGATGCGCTTTGCCACCTTCCGCATTTCGCTCGTGGCGGGAGCGGCCTCGCGCATTGCCGTGGGCTCGCTCCCCTTCCTGCTGCCCACCTTTTTGCAGATCGGCGCGGGGCTGAACGCGGCCCAGAGCGGTATTGTCACATTTGTTGGGCCACTGGGCTCTATCGCCATTCGTCCACTGGTGCCCGCCATTCTCAAACGCTGGGGCTTTCGCCGAGTGCTGATGATCAACGGCCTGTCCGCAGCCGTTATTTTTGCCCTGATCGCTGGCTACCGCCCGCCTATGCCTATGTGGACCATTTCCATCGTGCTGGTTATGGCTGGCGCGGCGCAGGCCGTGCAGTTTTCTGCTTATAATACAGTCGCTTATGCAGATATTCCGCCCAACCGCATGAGTGCGGCCACCAGCCTGTATTCGACCATGCAGCAGATCATGCTCTCAAGCGGGATCTGTATCGCGGCAGGCACGCTTACGGTGCTCAATGCCCTGTCTGGCCAGAGTGAGCCGACGCTGAACGATTTTTCCATCGCTCTGCTGGTGACGGGGGGCATTTCCCTGCTGGCAACTCCCATAGCCGGCACCATGCGTCCTTCCGCCGGAGCAGACATGAGCGGCAACCGCAGTTAAGGCAAGCACACCACACGCTGGACAGATAACCCGGACCCCGCCACAATGCGCTGTGGCGGGGCACGTTCAATGCACCGCAAACCAGCGTGCCCGAATTTAGCCACAAGACATGCAATACAGTCCGCCAGCAACAGGCCTTCCCGGCCAGAGACTTACGGTTCCGCGTCGCCCCCCTTTTCCTGTCAGCCTTCCACAACCCTGGTAAAAACGAGCAGCGCGCCTCATGGACGAACACAACAAGGCCCCTTCCACGCCTCCCTCTTCCACGCAGGCGCCCGCCCCCTCGCGCAGGCGGAAGCTGGTACTGACAGGCGTTGGTGTGGCCGCTATCGGCATATTGGGTTTTGCCTTCCTGCGCCCCCATAGCGGAGACAATGCAGGCCATGGCGGCAAACACGGCACATCCGCCGATGCAGAAAAGCAGCCTGTAGCCGTGCAAACCGTAAAAGCTGGCTCCATGCCCGTGGTGCTGACCGAACTCGGCACGGTCATTCCCATTACCAACGTCACCGTACAGACCCGCGTGGATGGCTACCTGATGGAGGTTCTGTTCAAGGAAGGCCAGCATGTCCACAAGGGCGACCTGCTGGCCATCATTGACCCCCGCCCCTATCAGGTGCTGCTTGAACAGTACGAGGGCCAGTTGGAGCGCGATCAGGCCCAGCTTGATCAGGCCCGCGTGGACAATGCCCGCTACCAGAAGCTGATCCGTCAGGACAGTATCGACGCCAAAACCGCGCGAGATCAGCAGTTTACGGTCAAGCAGCTTGAAGGTACGGTCAAATCCGATCAGGCACAGGTGGATAACGAAAAACTCCAGCTCATCTACTGCCATATTACCGCACCGGTTGACGGGCGTATCGGAATCAGGGCCGTGGACAGGGGCAACTACGTCACAGCCGGACAGTCAGGCGGGCTGGCCGTACTGGCTCAGATGCAGCCCATCTCGGTTATTTTCACCCTGCCGCAAGACCAGCTCCCGCAGGTGGCGGACGAGTTGCGTGCACACAAGGAGCTGTCGGTCGAAGCCTGGAACAGCACCAACACCAGCAAGATCGCGGATGGCACGGTCAGCGCGCTGGATAGCGAGATCGACACCGCCACCGGCACGGTGCGCCTGCGTGCCATCTTCCCCAATGCGGATGAGCATCTCTTCCCCAACCAGTTCGTGAATGCCCGCCTGCTGGTGCGCACGCTCGACAACGTACTACTGCTGCCCGCCACCGCCATACAGACCGGGCCTTCTGGCCTGTTCGTTTATGTGGTGAAGGCCGACAACACCGTAACCGTCAAACCCGTGACCACCGGCATTTCGGACGGCACCAACACGGTGGTGACAACGGGCCTGAACGCGGGTGACAAGGTTGTAACCGACGGCACCGACCATCTGCGCGAAGGCATAGGGGTTTCCATTCCCGCCGCCCCTGCCAGCGGTAACGCGCCGTGAACCCTTCGGCCCTTTTCATCCGCAGGCCTGTCGCCACCACGCTGCTGATGCTGGCCATTTTTCTGGCCGGACTGCTGGGCTACCATTTCCTACCCATATCAGCCCTACCGCAGGTCGATTACCCCACCATAACGGTTGAGACCTTCTACCCCGGTGCCGGGCCAGATGTAATGGAAACATCCATTACTGCACCGCTGGAAACCCAGTTCGGGCAGATGCCCGGTCTCGATCAGATGACATCGCGCTCATCGGGCGGGGCCTCGGTCATTACGCTGCGTTTCGACCTGTCCATGTCCATGGATGTGGCGGAGCAGGAAGTGCAGGCCGCCATCAATCAGGCCAACTCCCTGCTGCCAACCGACCTGCCCGCCCCTCCGGTCTATGCCAAGGTCAACCCGGCAGATACGCCCGTGCTCACCTTGGGTATCAGTTCCTCCACCATTCCGCTGCCCGAGGTGGAAGACTATGTGGATACCCGTCTGGCGCAGAAAATCAGCCAGATTTCAGGCGTGGGGCTTGTTACCCTTTCGGGGGGTAACCGCAAGGCTATCCGGGTTCAGGTCAACATTCCCAAGCTGACCTCCTACGGGATTGATCTCGACACCCTGCGCACCACCATTGGCAATGTGAACGTGAACTCGCCCACCGGCACGTTCGATGGCGCACACCGCGCGGCAACCCTGCGTGTTGACGGGCAGATTACCAACACGGACATGCTGCTCAATCAGGTTATCGCCTATCAGAACAGCGGGCCGGTGCGCATACGCGATGTGGCGCAGGTCATTATTGGCGCGGAAAACACCCAGCTTGCGGCATGGTCCAACCTCACGCCTGCACTGATCATGAATGTTCAGCGCCAGCCGGGCGCTAACGTGATTTCGGTGGTGGACAACATCAAGGCCGCGCTGCCCGCACTACGCCAGACCCTGCCGCCGGGTATCGATATTGTTCCGCTGACCGACCGCACCACAACCATCCGCGCCTCCGTGGCCGATGTGCAGTTCGAACTGTTTCTGGCCCTTGTGCTGGTGGTTGCGGTTATTTTCGTATTCCTGCGCAATATCCCCGCCACCATCATTCCCAGCCTGTCGGTGCCGCTATCGATCATCGGCACGCTGGCCATCATGTATCTGCTGGATTTCTCGCTCGATAATCTTTCGCTTATGGCGCTCACCATCGCGACCGGCTTTGTGGTGGATGATGCCATTGTCATGATCGAGAATATCTCGCGCTATATCGAGGCGGGAGAAGACCGCATGACCGCCGCCCTGAAAGGGGCTGGCGAAATCGGCTTTACCATTATCTCGCTCACCATCTCGCTCATAGCGGTGCTGATCCCGCTGCTGTTCATGAGCGATGTTGTGGGCCGACTGTTCCATGAATTTGCCCTGACACTGGCCACCACCATCGTTATTTCCGCCATTGTCTCGCTCACCCTCGTGCCGATGATGTGCGCGCGCATTTTGTCTGAACGCGAACACGACACCGAGGCCTCGGGCATGTTCGCGCGCTGGTCCGCCCAGATGGAAGTCGCCACCGAAAAGCTGATCGCGGCCTATGACCGCATGCTGGACGTGGTGCTTGTGCACCGGGGGCTGACCCTGCTGGTGGCAGCGGGCACCCTTGTTCTGACGGGCGTTCTGGGCTGGATGATCCCCAAGGGGTTCTTTCCCGTACAGGATACCGGGGTGCTACAGGGCATTTCCGTGGCCGCGCAGAACATCTCGTTCGACAACATGAAAACGCACCAGCAGGAACTGGCCAAGGTTCTGCTGCGCGACCCTGACGTACTCTCGCTCTCCTCCTTCGTCGGGGTGGACGGGCAGAACGCAACGCTCAATCAGGGGCGCTTTCTGATCAACCTCAAGCCACATGACAGCCGCTCCACCTCCGCCACCCTCATCGCCCAGCGGCTGGAGCAGGAAACCGCCTCTGTCACGGGCATAAAGCTGTATCTGCAACCCGTGCAGGACCTCTCGCTCGATACGACCGTTACCGCCACGCAGTACCAGTTCCTGCTCGAAAACCCGGACTACAACGCCTTCAAGGTCTGGGTGCCGAAACTGCTCGAACTGCTGCGCAAGGAACCGGCTCTGGCCGATGTCACGTCCGACCTTCAGGCCGAAGGGCTGGTAGCACGTGTCACGCTCGACCGGCCAACAGGTGCGCGCTACTCCATCACGCCGCAGACCGTCGATAACGTGCTGTATGACAGCTTCGGCCAGCGGCAGATTTCGACCATCTACACCCAGTCCAACCAGTATCGCGTCATTCTGGAAGCCGACCCGCGCTTTCAGGGTAACCTCTCATCGCTCAACCAGCTTTACCTGCCGGGCATCAGCAGCAATACAGGGAGCAGCACCTCCGGCCCCACACGCCAGCCCACCGCCGGGCTGGTGCCGCTGGCCAGCGTGACTTCCATGCGCGAAGAAACAGCGCCCCTGCTGCTGACGCATTTTGGCCAGTTCCCTGCCACCACGATTTCGTTCAACCTGCGCCCCGGTTACGCGCTGGGTGATGCCACGGCTGCTATCCGCCGGGTGGAAAAACAGATCGGCCTGCCCTCCTCCTTCCAGACATCGTTTCAGGGCACCGCCGCCGCCTTTGAAGGCTCGCTCAGCAACGAACTCTTTCTGGTCGCAGCGGCTCTGATCGCGGTCTATATCGTGCTGGGTATCCTGTACGAGAGCTTCATCCACCCCATCACCATCCTGTCCACGCTGCCTTCCGCTGCCATTGGTGCCTTGCTCACCCTCATGATCGCGGGAACAGGGCTGGATATCATGGGCATTATCGGCATCGTGCTGCTGATCGGTATCGTAAAGAAAAACGCGATCATGATGATCGACTTTGCCCTTGAAGCCGAGCGCGAACATGGCATGGACTCCCTGCAATCCATCCGCACCGCGGCCACCTTGCGTTTCAGGCCCATTCTCATGACCACGCTGGCCGCCATGCTGGGGGCGGTGCCCATGGTTATTTCCCACGGCACGGGGTCTGAACTGCGCTACCCGCTGGGGCTGGCCATTATTGGCGGGCTGGCGCTCTCGCAACTGCTGACGCTGTTCACCACGCCGGTCATTTACCTCACGCTCGACACATGGGCGCAGCGGTGGAAAAAACGTAGCCACCAGCCTGTAAGCACCACACCCAACACGGCCTCCGGGCCTGCAAACCCGTGACAGTCAGCCGGTTTTTCATAGACAGGCCGGTTGCCACCATTCTTTTGGCCGTAGCCGCCATACTGGGCGGTATTCTGGGTTACAGAACCCTACCCGTGGCCGACCTGCCCAATGTGGACCTGCCGGTTATTCAGGTCATGGCGCGGCAGGCCGGTGGCTCGCCAGAAGAAATCGCAAGCTCGGTTGCCGCCCCGCTGGAGCGGCGACTGGGGCAGATTGCCGATGTCACGGAAATGACGTCGCAATCCTCGCAGAACACCACGCGCATCACGCTTCAGTTCTCTCTCAACCGCGATATCAATGGTGCCGCGCGCGATGTGGAGGCCGCCCTACAGGCCGCACGGGCAGACATGCCCTCCACCCTGCGGCAGAACCCCAGTTACCACAAGGCAAACCCCAACGGCGCGCCTATCCTGATCCTGACCCTGACCTCCAAAACCCATAGCCGCGCCCAGCTTTACGATTACGCCACCAATGTGCTCATGCAGCACCTGTCCTCCATTCAAGGGGTCGGGCAGGTCGATATCACCGGCAGCGCCATGCCTGCCATCCGGGCTGAAATAAACCCCCTACCCCTGTTCCATTACGGGATTGGGTTTGAAGATGTGCGCGCGGCCCTTGCCTCGGCCAACGCCCACACCCCCAAAGGCATTATCGATCAGGCAGGGCAGCGCTTTACGCTCGATACCAATGATCAGGTCACCAAGGCGCAGGACTACCGTGATCTCATCATCGCCTGGCGCAACAGCCGTCCCGTAAGGCTGGCGGATGTGGCCGATGTGCGCGACAGCGTGGAAGACCTGCGCAATGCAGGCTATTACAACGGCCAGCCCTCGGTCATTGCCGTGACCTTCGCACAGGCCGGTGCCAATATCATCAACACCGTGGATCAGATCAAAGCACAGTTGCCTATGCTCAAAGCGGCCCTGCCCGGCGGGGTTGACCTGCATATCGGGCTGGACCGCTCCCTGACCATTCGCGCAGCACTGGCGGACACGCAGCTAACGCTCTTCATTTCCGTGGTGCTGGTCATTCTGGTGGTGCTGCTGTTTCTGCGCTCGCCGCGCATGACGCTGATCCCCGCCGTGGTGGTGCCCACCTCCATTATCGCCACATTCGGGTTCATGGCGCTTCTGGGCTTTTCGCTCGACAACATGTCGCTCATGGCGCTGACGGTCTCCACCGGCTTTGTGGTGGATGATGCCATTGTGGTGACGGAAAATATCGCCCGCTACATTGAACAGGGCATGCCGCCCCGCAAGGCCGCCATTCTGGGCAGTAGCGAAGTCGCCTTTACGGTTATTTCCATTTCCATCTCCCTGATCGCGGTTTTCCTACCCATCCTGCTCATGGGCGGATTGGCGGGGCGGCTGTTCCATGAGTTCGCCATGACGGTCGCCATCACCATCATGGTCTCTCTGGTGCTCTCGCTCACCCTCACCCCCATGATGGCAGCCATGCTGCTCAAACCCTCCAGTGCTGCCCCGGCCCCCACCACCGGCGGGCGCTGGCGTAATCTGCTGTCGCGGCTGCACCCCGGCAGGCTGGCTGAAACCGTGCTGAACGCCACGCAGGCCTTTTATGTCCGCACGCTCGATATAGCGCTGCGCCATCACAAGCTGGTGCTGTGCAGCCTGCCGCTGACACTGGTGCTGATAGCCGCCCTATTCGTGCGCATGCCCAAGGGGTTCTTTCCCGTTGAAGATACGGGCATGCTCATGGGCCACCTGCAGGCGGACCAGTCCATTTCCTTTACGGCGCTGACACAAAAGCTGGCTTATATTCAGGATATCCTGCTGCATGACCGGGATGTATCGGGGGTCTCCTCGTTTATCGGCGGGCGCGGCACAGCTAATCAGGCCAATTTGTTTCTGGAACTCAAGGACAAGTCAGAGCGTAATGACACCCCAACCGACCTGATCGCGCGCATCAACCGCAAGCTACGCCATGTTGTGGGGGTGGATTTCTTTCTGATGCAGCCCGGTGCCGTGCGCACCGGCGCACGCGAAAGCAATGCCGCCTATCAGTACACGCTGGAAAGCGACGATGCCACGGCACTCTATGAGTGGAGCAACAAGCTGCTGGCCGCCCTGCGCACCCACCCGCAACTGACCAGCCTTTCCTCCGACATGCAGGTGGGAGGTGCCGCCATTGCCACCAAAATCGACCGTGACACGGCTGCACGCGTCAGCCTCACGCCCCAGCTTATCTCCAATACATTGTTTGATGCCTTTGGCCAGCGTGCGGCTTCCGTCATTTATAACCGCCTCAACCAGTACCGCATCATCATGGAAGCCGACCCGGCCCAGTGGTCCACCCCCAATAGTCTGATGCAGGTCTGGGTCAGTGTCGCGGGGGGCTCTGCCGGTGGGGGTACGAGTTCCAACACCATCCGCGTGCGCGATACAGACAGTAGCCAGACTTCGACCAGCATGAGCGCACTGTCTTTCCGCAACCAGATTGCCAATACACTGGCGGGCGGCAACGGGGCCTCGACCGGGTCAGCCGTCAGCACCTCATCCGAAACCATGGTGCCGCTGACACTGGTAACAACCCTTGTGCCCGGCCAGACCGCACTGGCCGTCAACCATCAGGGGCTTGTGGTGGCCAGCACCCTCTCCTTCAATCTTGCCAAAGGCGTATCGCTGGGGGAAGCCACCCAGATTATCGACGCCACACGGCTGGCGCTACATATGCCCGATACCATTCACGGGCGCTTTGCAGGCAATGCCGCGCAGTTCCAGAAAGCGGTCAACAACGAACCGCTGCTGATTCTTGCCGCTCTGGTCGCGGTGTATGTCACGCTCGGCATCCTGTATGAGAGCTACATCCACCCGCTGACCATTCTTTCCACCCTGCCTTCCGCCGGGGTGGGCGCGCTGCTGGCGCTGCAACTTGCAGGCGAGGAGTTTTCCCTTATCGCGCTGATCGGGGTGATCCTGCTGATTGGTATCGTCAAGAAAAACGCCATCATGCTGGTTGATTTCGCCATCATGGCCGAGCGCGAACAGGGGCTTTCTCCGCTTGAGGCCATTCGCACCGCCTGCCTGCTGCGCTTCCGCCCGATCATGATGACTTCTGCCGCCGCCGCTCTGGGGGCTGCCCCCCTTATCATCGCCAACGGCTATGGTTCCGAACTGCGCCGCCCGCTGGGGATTGCCATTGTGGGTGGGCTTATCGTCAGTCAAGCCATGACGCTGTACACTACACCCGTTATCTATCTCGCCTTCGATGGGCTGCGCCTTCGTATCCAGAATTTACAGGCCCGGCTTCATTCCCGTTTCCACCGTACCGCCAAACAGGTTCGCTGATGGTCAAGCCATTTTTCCGCCTTCCGTCCACCGCACTCACGCGCCTTGCCCCCCTGCTGATACCGCTGGTGGCCACAGGGTGCATGGTGGGCCCGGATTACAAGCGGCCCTCTGCCATCATCTCTCCTGCCTTCAAGGAGTTGCGGCCCGCATCCGGCTGGGATTACGCACAGCCACATCTTGCCGAACTGCCCAAAGGCAAATGGTGGGAAATCTACAATGACCCCCTGCTCAACCAGCTTGAGGAGCAGGTCGCACTCAACAACCAGAATGTGCGCGAATACGAAGCCCGCTACCGCAACGCGCGGGCCACCATCAACGCCGTCCGCGCCCAGTTATACCCAACGCTGAGCGGCTCACTGTCCTTTAACCGGCAAAGCTCAGGTGTTGGTTCGCGCTCATCCGGCACGATCATCAATTACGGGCAGAGCACCACCTCTGGCGATACAACCAACACAACCGAAAACACCTATGCCATGGGGCCAAGCGCCTCATGGGACCTTGATCTGTGGGGCAAGATACGCCGGCAGATTCAGGCACAGGTTACAGAAGCACAGGCATCGGCGGCGGATCTGGCCAATGCAACCCTGTCCTATCAGGCGCAGCTTGCCACCGCGTATTTCAACCTGCGCTATCAGGACAGCCTGTATGATCTGCTCCAGCGCAACGTGGCTTTTTACGAGCGTTCATACCAGATCACCAAAAACCAGTATGATGCGGGCACAGCCGACCCCACCAGCCTGATGCAGGCCAAAACCCAGCTTGAGCAGACCCGCGCGCAGGCCATTGCCACCGGTATCAACCGTGCGCAGTACGAGCATGCCATTGCTATCCTGATCGGCAAGCCTCCGGCTGACCTGTCCATCCCGCGTGGGGAACTGACACGCACCATCCCTGCCATTCCGGTTAGTGTTCCCGCCGCCCTGCTGCAAAGACGCCCTGACATTGCCGCTGCCGAACGCCGGATGGAAGAATACAATGCCCAGATAGGGGCTGCCCTTGCCGCCTTCTATCCCGATGTTAAGCTGACCGCCTCCTATTCCTATAGTGGTGACCCCGTGGGCACGCTGGTGCAGGTCGTCAACCGCATCTGGTCTCTTGGGGCTTCCGCCACAGAAACCCTGTTTGAAGGGGGCTCGCGCACCGCCGCCGTGCGTGAAGCCAATACCAATTACGACTACTACACCGCCACCTATCGCCAGACAGTGCTGACCGCCCTGCAGAATGTGGAAGACCAGCTTTCCAACCTGCGCATCCTGTCCGATCAGGCCTCCCAGCAGGACATCGCCCTGAGTGCCGCGAACAAGGCCGCCAGTATTTCCTTCAATCAGTATCTGGCGGGCACCGAGATTTATACGACCGTCATCACGGCGGAAGTCACCGCCCTGTCCAACGCCGAGACAGCGCTCCAGATACAGCAGAGCCGTATGGTGGATTCCGTCAGCCTGATCGAGGCACTGGGCGGTGGCTGGGATGCCGCCTCCCTGCCCAGCAAGAACTCCATGCAGAAAGACAATCCGTTCCTGCCCAGCTTCATACAAAAAGACCGGAACTGACACCCAAGCGTCGGTTCCGGCCCTTTTTGGTTTATCTCTCTTAAAACCCCGCCTGGAAAACCAGACGGGGTTTTTTTGCGCTATTTCATAACCGCGCGTCCGGCAAGGAGCGCCACCACCAGAAACACGACAAACAGGACAATGGCGATAAAGAACAGAATTTTGGCCATGCCTGCCGCGGCAGATGAAATGCCGCCAAAGCCGAACAGACCAGCGACAAGCGAAATAACCAGAAAAAACAAAGCCAGCTTAAGCACGTCCGCTCTCCTTATCCATTACCCAGAAAACTTATCCAAAACGCCGCAGAAAAACGCCCACAAGTGCTGCCACACCAGCCGCCAGCACAAGGGTAGTACGGGGCCGGTCAATCACCCCATCGCGCAGCCTATCCACCGCCAGACTGCGCTGTGCAGGCCCAAGCGCATCATACCCACGGACATGACTGAAAACACCTTCAGCCCCGTCACGCAAAGGGTTGATACCCTCTTCCAGCCTGTATCTGGCTCCGTCATGCCTGCTCATGCAAAACGCCTTCCTGCTTCTTGATACGATAACGCAGCAAATCGCCTCTGGATGCACAACAAGTGCCAAAGCTCGGCCAAGCAGAGCTTTGGCACCCGGCTTTTTAATGCGCGATCAACGCCCGCAACTGGGCGGCACATTGCGCGAAGTCCTGCGTTTCAGGGTTTCTCTGCGCCTCTGTCGGCTGGATTTCGCCTACAATATGGGCGGGTGAGCCTCCTGCCAGCACAATAATCCGTGTGGCAAGGCGCAGTGCTTCTTCAATATCATGGGTAACGAAAAGAACCGTCTTGCCTGTCTGCTGCCAGATCCGGCGCAGTTCATCCTGCAACCCCGTACGGGTAATGGCATCAAGCGCGCCAAATGGCTCATCCATCAGCAGCAGGTCAGGATCGACCGTCAGTGCGCGGGCCACACCCACACGTTGTCTCTGCCCGCCTGAAAGCCTGCGAGGCCAGCGCCCGCCCTCCTGCTCCAGTCCAACAAGCCGCAGGGCCTCACGCGCACGCCGGTCACGCTCAGCCCTGTTCAGGCCCAGCCCTTCCAGCCCGAACTCGACATTGCGCAAAACCGAGCGCCATGGCAGCAGCCGCGCATCCTGAAAGACCATGGCCCGGCTACGCCTGCCTGGCGCTTGTGAGGCCACTGCCCCGGCGGCACAGGCCACACCGCCCACCTGCCCTTCCGTAGGCTGTACCAGCCCCATCAGCACCCGCAGCAAGGTCGACTTACCCACGCCCGAAGGCCCGAGCACGGCCACAAACTCGCCGCGCGTCAGTGTCAGGCTGACATGCCTGAAAACAAAATGCGCACCGCCATCATGCGAAAAACCGGCCTGCTCAAGGCTGGCAACACACGTCGCGTCCGTCATGGCTGCCACTTGAGCAAATATCCCCGAACAAAGCCGAACAGAAAATCGGTAATGGCGTAAAGCAGCGCCATCGTCAGCATGTACACCACCACAACATCGGTGGCCAACAGGCTGGAAGCCTGCATCATACGCGCACCAATGCCCGGCACCCCGAACAGTTCAGCCGCCACAACAGACATCCAGCCCTGCCCCAGCCCTGTACGCAGTCCTGCCAGAATACCCGGCATGGAGGCCGGCAGCACCACTTTGAGCAGGCGCGCCATAAAGCCACCATGACCAAAGGCCGCGGCAAGCTCGAAAAACTCCGGGTCAACGCCACGCACCGCCCCATAGGCCGCATAGAAATTAATCCAGAACACTGAAATAGCGATAACAAACGTTGCCCCCGCCGTGCTGAGGCCAAACCACAGAATGGCAAAAGGCACCCATGCCAACCCCGGCACGGGCCTGAGTAGACGCACCACCCCTTCGAGCAGACTGTCCAGAATACGGTTCATGCCGCAGAGCAGGCCCACCCCAGTACCCAGCGTGGAACCAATCAGCAGCCCGAGGCAGTAATGCCCCAGACTGTCCTGAATAGCCTGCTGCCAGAACCCGCCCCTGACTTCCGCCAACCATGCGGGGCCGAGGTCCAGTGGTGCTGGCACCATATTGCCCGGTAGCCAGCCAAGCCGCACCGCCGCCTGCCAACTACCGAAAAAAACAGCCAGACCAAAGATGCCAAGCCCCAGACGTAAGCGACTGCTCAGGCGTTCTTTCACGGTGCGGTCTGCCACAAGGTCTTATTGAACAGGTCGCTCACCGGGTCAGCCTTGCGCAGCAGGCCTAGTTCGACTTCGAAATCCTGCAATGCCGCAACACCTGCCTCGATACGGCTGGGGTCACTGATGAAATACGGCGCTGAATGTTCGAGAGCTTTTTTCAGCACGGCATCATCCAGCATGCCGCCACCCAAAGCTTTCTGCACATACGGCAGTGCTTCATCCGGGTGCTGGGCCAGCAGCGTGGTGGCGCGCACAAAAAGCGCTGTCAGTGTTTTCGCCCATGCTTGATGGTCGGCCGCATCGGGTTTAACCAGCGCCAGCACCGAGCCCGGCTGCTCGGGCATCATGTCATGCCCGGTTGCAAGCACCCGCAAATCCGGCACTTTGATATCAACCACCGTCAGAGCAGGTTCACGCAGCACAACGGCATCCACCGCATCAGCCAGAAAAGCCTGCTGTGCCGCATCAATACCCACACCTACGATAGAGGCCGCCTTTGCAGGGTCCGCAAAACCAAGCTGCTTTTTCAGCCAGTAGCGTAGCAGGGTGTCAGGAACAGAGCCGGGCGGTTGTGCCGCAATGCGCGGGGGGTGCCCCTGCTCGGTCGTAAAGCGTTCCAGTGCGGCCTTGACGATAGCGGGGGTCAGGGCGGTTCCGTCCTTGGGCAGTTCCGCAGCCAGCTTGCCACGCGCCACAACCGAGAGTTCCTCGATCGACGCAGCGGCCACTACCTTCACGTCCACGCCATGCGCGCGAGCCTGCAACAGCGGCAGCACCCCGGCCACGTAGCCGTCAATTCTGCCCGATGTCAGTGCCTGAATAGCCTGCGGCCCGGATGTAAACCGCACCAGTTCCACATCCAGCCCGGCTTCCTTCGCCCAGCCCTTGCCATCCAGAACAAACAGCGCGGATGAACCCAGCACCGGAATATAACCAATCCGGATCGTCTCCGCGGCCCGGGCCGGGCTGAATGCTGCCGCCATCAGCAGCAGCGCGCCCAAAAGCACACTGAAAAACCTACGCATCATATGATCCTCTCACTCCTACCCACGCAACAAAATCGTGCAAGGATGGAACCCGACTATATGTTGCAATAATAAATCGTGGAATATCTATTCCACACAATCAAAAGCACTCTCGATGCGCTGGCTATCCGCCAAAGCAAGCATGCACACGTAAAAAAAGCTGGCTCCGTGAAGAGCCAGCTTTTCCTGTTCCGGGGCTGAGTAAAATCAGGCCGCCAGATCCTGAGAGTCTTCCACCTGCGGGCGGGGGCCGCTGTCCTGGCCCTTCGCGCTCACATCGCGGTCAACCAGTTCGATCACCGCCATGGGAGCGGCATCGCCATAACGCACGCCAGCGCGCAGAACGCGGGTGTAACCACCGTTGCGGCCCTTGTAGCGTTCCGCCACAGCAGCGAACAGCTTGCGGACAATCACATCATCACGCAGCTGAGCAAAAGCCTGACGGCGAGCATGCAGGTCGCCCCGCTTGCCGAGCGTGATCAGCTTTTCCACAACCGGGCGAAGTTCTTTCGCCTTGGGCAGGGTCGTCGTGATCTGCTCGTGCTTGATCAGGGCAACAGCCATGTTGCGGAACATGGCTGCACGATGGGAAGAAGTAACGCCGAGCTTACGGCCGGCAACACGGTGACGCATGGTTCAGTTCCTAAATCGATGAAAAGTCAGCTCAGAACGGCTCATCAAGCCGCTTGGCCAGCTCTTCGATATTTTCCGGCGGCCAGGCCGGCACGTTCATGCCAAGGGCCAGTCCCATAGAGGTCAGGACTTCCTTGATTTCATTCAGGGACTTACGGCCAAAATTCGGCGTGCGAAGCATTTCCTGCTCGCTCTTCTGAACCAGATCCCCAATGTAGATGATATTGTCGTTCTTCAGGCAGTTTGCGCTACGAACAGACAGTTCGAGCTCATCCACCTTCCGCAGCAGATTGCGGTTGAACGGCAGGTCGTCTTCAGGCTCATCAGCCTGAACCGGACGCGGCTCATCGAAGTTGATGAACAGCTGAAGCTGATCCTGCAGAATACGGGCAGCCAGAGCCACCGCATCTTCAGGCGTTACCGCACCGTTGGTTTCAACCGTCAACAGCAGCTTGTCATAGTCAGTCACCTGACCAACACGGGTCGGGTCAACCTTGTAAGACACGCGCTTGACGGGCGAGTAGATCGCATCAACCGGGATCAGCCCGATCGGCGCGTCTTCCGGCCGGTTCGCTGCTGCAGGGACATAGCCCTTACCCATGTTGACAATGAACTCCATGCCCAGCTTGACGCCATCATCGAGCGTGCAGATCACGAGATCGGGGTTCATGATTTCAATATCATGCCCGGTCTGGATCTGGCTGGCGCGCACTTCGCCCGGACCCGTGGCCGTCAGCACCATGCGCTTGGGGCCTTCGCCATGCATCCGCAGCGCAAGCTGCTTGATGTTCAGCACGATATCCGTGACATCTTCACGCACGCCCGAAACGGACGAAAACTCGTGCAGAACGCCATCAATCTGAACCGCCGTAACCGCCGCCCCCTGAAGGGAAGACAGAAGGATACGCCGCAGTGCATTACCCAGTGTCATACCAAAGCCGCGTTCAAGCGGTTCGGCCACTACGGTTGCAATACGTGCGGGCTCCACTCCGGATTCGACTTCAAGCTTTTCGGGCTTGATCAGAGATTGCCAGTTTTTCTGAAGGACCAACGTACCGGCCTTTCAATACGAAAAACCACTGCCTGGCAGCGATTTCTCTGAAGTGGACACAACGTCCATCTGACAGCTTTCATGAGAAAGCTGTCAGATGGATCAGGCGCTTAGACGCGGCGACGCTTGCGCGGCCGGCATCCATTGTGCGGAACCGGCGTCATATCACGGATAGACGTGATCGTGAAACCAACGGCCTGCAGGGCACGCAGAGCGCTTTCACGGCCCGAACCGGGGCCGGACACTTCGATTTCCAGCGTTTCCATACCGTGTTCGCGCGCTTTGCGCCCGGCATCTTCAGCCGCAACCTGTGCCGCATACGGCGTGGATTTCCGTGACCCCTTGAAACCCTGCGCACCAGCCGAAGACCAGGAAATCGCGTTCCCCTGAGCATCGGAAATGGTGATCATGGTGTTGTTGAACGTGGAGAGCACGTGCGCCACGCCGGAAATAATGTTCTTGCGTTCTTTTTTGCGAATACGCGGTGTTGCGGCTTTCGCCATGTCTTTTTACCTCAGTCCCTGCCCGAGCCAGCCTATGCAGGCCGGGCTTGTAGCATTCAGGATTAACGCGTGGCTTTCTTCTTGCCAGCGATCGCCACAGCCTTACCCTTACGGGTGCGGGCGTTGGTGTGCGTGCGCTGACCGCGAACCGGCAGACCACGACGGTGGCGCAGACCACGGTAGCAACCCAGATCCATCAGACGCTTGATGTTCATTGCCACTTCGCGGCGGAGGTCGCCTTCCACGCGGTAATCGGTGTCGATAACTTCGCGCAGCTTCTGCACTTCATCATCGCTGAGCTCGTTCACGCGCTTCGTTTCGGCAATGCCTGTGGCCTTGCAGATTTCGGCAGCCCTGGTCGCGCCAATTCCATAAATATACTGAAGCCCGATCACAACCCGCTTGGTGGTCGGGACATTCACGCCGGCAATACGTGCCACGCTTTCTCTCCTGTTCGTCCGCCATGATAACGAACGACTCAAACATGCCCTGAGTGCAGGGCGGATTTCGTTCTGGTGGCCGCGAAATATACTGGCCACCGGCACAAGTCAACGAAAACAGATCACTTTTGCGTGATCTTGGGGATTTCTCCAAGAGCCGCTTTAATTTCCGCCGTGACTTCGGCAGCCGGCAACATCCCGTTAATGGAGTGCAGACGACCCGTTTTTTCGTAAAACGGCAGAATCGGTGCGGTCAGTTTCCGGTATTCTTTCAGACGCTCCACAACCGTCTCACGCTTGTCGTCGGCACGGCGTGTAAAGTCATGGCTGCCACAGGCATCGCACTCACCGGCAACACGCGGGGGGTTAGATACCTCGTTATAGGTGCGTCCGCAGTTCGCGCAGGTAAACCGTCCGGAAATACGGTCAGCCAGAATGTCTTCATCGACATCGAGGAACAGCACCACATCAATGCTTTTCCCGTCCGCTTTCAGCATCTCGTCAAGCTCTTCCGCCTGAGCCAGCGTGCGGGGGAAACCATCAAGGATAAAGCCGTTCTGGCAATCAGCCTGAGCGATCCGCCCCTTGAGCATGGCAATGATCAGCGCGTCTGGAACGAGCTTGCCGGCATCCATCAGGCTTTTGGCTTCCTGCCCTACGGCCGAACCACGCGCCACTTCGGCACGCAGCATATCGCCCGTAGAGATCTGAACCAGTCCGTGCTGATCTTCCAGCAGTTTGGACTGGGTGCCTTTCCCTGCCCCAGGAGGCCCGAGAAAAATAATATTCATCGCCTGATGATCCTCTGTTTCCGGCCACTCCGGCCCTTGCGCATCAAGCCCTGATACTGGTGCGCCACAAGATGAGACTGGATCTGTGTTACCGTATCAATCGTAACCGACACGATAATAATCAGGCTCGTCCCGCCAAAATAGAACGGCACATTGTAGTGACTGACCAGAATTTGGGGCAGCAGACACACCGCAACCATATAGGCCGCACCAATAGTCGTCAGACGCGTCAGGATACGGTCAAAATAGGTTGCTGTTGACGCACCCGGTCGCACACCGGGAATGAACCCTCCCTGCTTGCGCAGGTTATCCGCCGTTTCCGCCGGGTTGAAGGTAACCGCCGCATAGAAATACGAGAAGAACACGATCATGGCCGCATAAAACAGCATATATAGTGGCTGCCCCTGCCCCAGTTCCTGCCCCAGAAAGGACAGCCAGCCTGGCAGGTTCTTCCCACTCATGATGCCCTGCAGTGTCACCGGCAACAACAATACCGACGAAGCAAAGATCGGCGGAATAACGCCCGCAGTGTTCACTTTCAGCGGCATATGCGTGGTATCACCACCAAACATGCGCTGACCAACCTGCCGTTTGGGATACTGGATCACAACCCGACGCTGCGCCTGCTCCATGAACACGATGAACATGATGGTTCCGATGGCCAGCACCAGAAACAGCAGCACAAAGAAAGGAGACAGGGCTCCGGTGTATCCAAGCTGGAAAAGGCTCGCCAGAGCCTGAGGCAGATTGGCGACAATGCCGGTGAAGATAATCAGCGATATGCCGTTACCCACCCCACGGGATGTTATCTGTTCCCCCAGCCACATCAGGAACATCGTGCCCCCGACAAGAGCAGTCACACAGGTGATCAGGAACAACGGACCAGGATTAACCACCGCCGTACCGTCATGGACGTTCTCCAGACCAAAAGCGATGCTGTAGGCCTGAACGATAGCAATGATCACGGTCAGATAGCGCGTATATTCATTCAGCTTCTTACGCCCCTGCTCACCTTCCTTCTTGAGCGCTTCAAGAGCGGGAAGAGCGGTAGACATCAGCTGAACGATAATGGAGGCGGAAATATACGGCATGATATTCAGCGCGAATACGGTCATGCGCCCCAGCGCACCGCCCGTAAACATGTTGAACATGCCCAGAATACCACCCTGGTTCTGTGCAAGCAGTTGCCCCATGACCGTAGCATCCACTCCGGGAACCGGAATGTATGTGCCAAGGCGATAGACAATCAGTGCACCAAGCGTGAACCAAATCCGCTTTTTCAGTTCAGTCGCCTTGGCGAATGAACCAACATTGAAATTGGCAGCCAGCTGCTCAGCCGCGGAAGCCATGCATCCGTCCTTTCACACAAACAGCGCCGCCACGAAACGTGGAGACGCTGGTATGATGGTCTGAAAAATTCCAGACAGCATTTCCAGTCGTACGCGAAGAAGAGAGAACAGCTTTGATCACTGCTCTCTCCCCTGTCATACTCAGGACGCGCTGGCTTCCACCGCCACAGGCGCGAGCAGCTTGATGCTGCCCCCAACCTTTTCGATGGCAACGCGAGCCGCAGCGGAAACACCCGACACTTCGAATGCCACACCCTTGGTCAGTTCACCTTCACCAAGAATACGGACACCCGCGTATTTGCCGGAACCGACCAGACCAGCCTTCTTCAGCGCTGCTTCCGTCACGGGAGCGGCTGATTCCAGCTTGCCATCGGTAAGGGCCTGCTCAATGGCGCCCAGGTTCACCGGTGCATACACCTTGCGGAAGATGTTCTTGAAGCCGCGCTTGGGCATACGACGGTAGATAGGGAGCTGACCACCTTCAAACCCGTTGAGAGACACACCCTCACGAGCCTTCTGGCCTTTCACACCCTTACCTGATGTCTTGCCCTTGCCGGACCCGATACCACGGCCGAGCCGCTTCTTGCGATAGCGGGAGCCTTCGTTATCACGAAGTTCGTTCAGCTTCATTTCAATCCTCCACCTTCACCAGGTGGGCCACTTTGCGGACCATACCCCGTGTGGACGGCGTATCTTCCAGAACCTTTTCGCGGCCGATCTTGTTCAGACCCAGCCCCACAAGGGTTGCCTGCTGGCCGGGTTTGCGTCCGTTACCGGACGCCACCTGCACAACCTTGAAGGTTTTTTTCTCAGACATCAGCGGCCTCCGCTCCGGCAGCCTGATCGCGCTTGCCAAAAATCTCGGCAACTTTCTTGCCGCGACGGTTGGCCACTGCACGGGGGCTAGCGCAACGCGTCAGGGCGTCAAACGTCGCCTTGACCATGTTATGCGGGTTGCGTGTCCCGAGGGACTTCGCCACCACATCGTTAATGCCCAGGCTTTCAAACACAGCGCGCATCGGACCACCAGCGATGATCCCGGTCCCGGCTTCAGCCGAACGCAGAACGACCTTACCAGCACCGAAGTGACCGGCAACATCGTGATGCAGGGTCCGGCCTTCCTTCATAGGAACGCGGATCATGCTGCGCTTGGCGCGTTCCGTTGCCTTACGGATCGCTTCCGGCACTTCACGGGCTTTACCCGCGCCGTAGCCTACGCGACCTTTTTGGTCACCAACGACAACCAGAGCGGCAAACGCAAAACGCCGACCACCTTTTACAACCTTCGCAACGCGATTGATGGTGACCAGCTTGTCAACCAGCTCATCAGCTTCGCGCTCACGCTCACGGCCGCCTCGACCGCCTTCTCTTGGTTCACGAGCCATTGCGTGATCCTTTCCTCAGAAGGAGAGACCGCCCTCACGGGCCGCCTCCGCCAGGGCCTTGACGCGCCCGTGATAAAGATAAGACCCCCTGTCGAAAACAACCTGGGATACACCTGCTGCAACGGCGCGCTGGGCAACCAGCTTACCAACTGCACCAGCGCTTTCCTGCGTAGCACCGCTCTTGAGCGCGCTCCGCAGTTCTTTATCCAGGGTGGACGCGGCGGCCAGGGTCACGCCCTGAGCATCGTCAATGACCTGCGCATAGATGTTCTTGCCAGACCGGAAGACCGACAAACGCGGACGGCCAGCAGCCTTGCGGCGAAGCTGGAAACGGAGACGCGCGCGCCGCCGGTTCCGCAATTCCTGCTGATTGCTCATTATTTCTTCTTGCCTTCCTTGCGACGAATGGTCTCCGTATCGTAGCGCACGCCCTTACCCTTATAGGGTTCCGGCTTACGATAGCTACGAATGTCCAGAGCCACCTGACCAACCCGCTGCTTATCAATACCTTCAACAACAACGGCGGTCGGCCGCGGCGTTGAAATCTTGATGCCAGCCGGGATCGGGTAGACCACGTCATGGGAGAAGCCAAGGTTCATAACGAGGTTGGAACCCTGCACCGCCGCACGGTAACCGGTGCCGTTGATTTCCAGAGTCTTGGAAAAACCCTCAGAAACACCCTTAACAGCCGAAGCAATCAGCGCCCGGGTTGTGCCCCACATCATACGAGCCTGACTGGCCGTACCGATAGGCTGCACAACAACCTGACTTTCCTGCACTTCAGCCGTAACGTGCGTGGAAATCGGCAGAGAAAGCTCGCCGAGCTTGCCTTTAGCCTTAAACACGCCGTCAACGACAGAAACGGTAACCCCCGCCGGCACGTCAACGGGATATTTGCCTACACGTGACATGTATCCCTCCTCAGAACACGCGGCAGAGGACTTCACCGCCAACATTGGCGGCCCGTGCCTCTACATCGGACAGAACACCACGCGGCGTGGACAGGATGGAAACACCCAGCCCTGCGCGAACACGCGGCAGTTCTTTAATTTTCGAATAAACGCGACGCCCAGGGCGAGAAACGCGCTGGATCTCGCGGATAACCGGCTCACCTTCGGCATATTTCAGCTCAATGTGAAGCTGCGCGATGCCCTTACGGACTTCTTCACGCTTGTACCCACGGATATAACCCTCGCGCTGCAGCGCCTCCAGCACGTTCACACGCAGGCTGGAAGCCGGCGCAACGCAGGAGTTGTGACGCGCACGCTGAGCGTTGCGAATACGGGTGAGCATATCACCCAACGGATCAGAAAGTGACATATCCCGCCCTTACCAGCTAGCTTTGACCACTCCCGGAATCTGGCCAGTCGATGCCAGATCACGGAAAGCGACACGACACAGCTCGAACTTGCGGTAGTTACCACGAGAACGACCGGTCAGCTTGCAGCGCAGACGCACGCGAACGCGCGAACCATTACGCGGCAGCTCAGCCAACTTCAAAGACGCTTCAAACCGGTCCTCCACGGGGAGAGCCCGATCCTTCACGATATTCTTGAGAGCTGTACGCTTCTCTTTGTCACGTGCCGCCATGCGCGCGCGCTTCGCATTACGCAGGATGGCAGATGTTTTAGCCATACTCGATTACCTCCGGAACCCTTCGAAAACCTTCGACGGTTTTCCAAGATCACACAATAAAGCAGCCTGTATCATCCCAAGAAGGGAAGATCAAATGCCTTCAGCAAAGCTTTAGCTTCAGCATCCGTTTTCGCGCTGGTCACGAACACAACGTCCATACCGCGGACTTCGTCCACTTTGTCGTATTCGATTTCAGGGAAAACGATCTGCTCTTTCAGACCAAGGGCAAAATTGCCGCGGCCATCAAAGCCTTTTGTCGCAGGGAGACCACGGAAGTCGCGGATGCGCGGCATCGCAATCGTCACAAGACGATCGAGAAATTCGTACATCCGAGCCCGACGCAGCGTAACCTTACAGCCAATCGGGAGACCTTCACGGATTTTAAAGCCCGCGATCGCCTTCTTGGCTACCGTCTTAACCGGCTTCTGACCCGCAATAAGGGTCATTTCCGCAACGGCTGCATCCAACTTCTTCTGGTCACCAGCGGCTTCGCCAACGCCCATATTCAGGACGATTTTTTCAAGCCGCGGCACCTGCATTTCGTTGGTATAACCAAACTGCTCACGCAGCTTGGCACGAAGTTCACTCTCATAGCGCTGGTGAAGGCGCGGGAGGGAACGCCCTTCCTGATTCGCACTCATACCTGGCCTCTCAACCTTCAATCACTTCGCCAGTCGCCTTGGCAACGCGAACTTTTTTGCCGTTTTCCAGCACCCGGAAACCAACGCGTGTCGGCTTCTTGGAGGCAGGATCAACCAGCTTCAGGTTGGAGAGATGGACAGCTGCCTCACGGGCAATAATTCCACCTTCTTCACCCATGCGACGCGCGCGCTGGTGACGTTTGGCAATTGCAACACCACGCACAACAGCGCGATCTTCTGAAGGACGGACCTCCAGAACTTCACCCTGCACGCCCTTGGAAGAGCCGGTGATGACGACAACCGTATCGCCTTTTTTAATACGGGCAGCCATTACAGCACCTCCGGCGCCAGAGAGATGATCTTCATGAACTTCTTCGCACGCAGTTCACGCACAACCGGGCCAAAGATACGGGTACCGATCGGCTCCTGCTGCTTGTTGATCAGCACGGCAGCGTTGCGGTCGAACCGGATGGCGCTGCCATCAGGACGACGAACCGGATAAGAGGTACGCACGATAACGGCCTGGTGAACATCGCCCTTCTTCACCTTCCCACGGGGGATGGCTTCCTTGACGGAAACGACGATCACGTCGCCGACCGAGGCAGACTTCCGCTTGGAACCGCCCAGCACCTTGATGCACTGCACCTGACGCGCACCGGAGTTATCCGCCACGTCAAGGTTGGTCTCGGGATGGATCATAACCTGATATCCTTACGTTAGGCCGACGCGCCAACTTCCGCGCCCACGGCTTCGCCGTTGCGGGAAATCACGGTCCACGTCTTACGCCGCGAAATCGGCGGGCATTCGACAATGCGCACGGCGTCACCCACCTTGCACAGATTGTCTTCATCATGCGCCGCGTACTTCTTCGAGCGACGAATGAACTTCTTATACAGCGGATGCATGACGCGACGCTCGACAATAACCGTAATGGTCTTGTCCATCTTGTCGCTAGTCACACGCCCGCTCAGGACGCGCCTTGGCATCGGCTAACTCTCCTCAGGCATTGGCGGCGGATGTTTGCGCACCCGCCACTGTCTTAGCATTCTGCGCGGCAATCGTTTTGATGCGCGCAATTTCACGGCGAACCGCACGAACACGGCTCTGCGATTCGGTCTGACCCGTGGCCTGCTGGAAACGCAGGTTGAGCTGTTCACGCTTCAGTTCCACCAGACGAGCCTGCAGCTCGTCCGGGGTCTTTGTGCGCAAATCAGCAGGCTTGGTTGCCTTTACCATCTCAGGCATCTCCAATTCGGGTCACAAACTTGGTCTTGATCGGCAGTTTTGCCGCACCGAGAGCCAGCGCTTCACGCGCCAGTTCCGGGGGCACACCTTCGATCTCGAACAGGATGCGACCAGGCTTCACACGGGCCACCCAGAATTCGGGAGAACCTTTACCGGAGCCCATACGCACTTCCGCAGGCTTTGTCGAGACCGGAATGTCAGGAAAAATACGAATCCAGACACGACCGGCACGTTTCATCGCGCGGGTGATGGCCCGACGGGAGGCTTCGATCTGGCGAGCCGTGATCCGTTCGGGCTGCAGGGCCTTCAGACCAAAGGTGCCGAAGTTCAGCGTGGTGCCACTTTTGGCAAGGCCGTGAATACGGCCTTTATGAGCTTTACGGAACTTTGTCCGCTTCGGGGAAAGCATTGTCTTTTATCCTCTCCTCAGCGCTGAGGAGCCTGTTCGGCCGCCCGGCGATCCTGAGCCAACGGATCATGGGCAAGAATTTCACCCTTGAAGATCCAGACCTTCACACCGCATGTGCCATACGTGGTCATTGCGGTTGCTGTGCCGTAATCAATATCGGCACGCAGCGTGTGAAGGGGCACGCGTCCTTCGCGGTACCATTCGATACGCGCGATTTCAGCACCACCCAGACGGCCG
The DNA here is from genome assembly GCF_047721125.1 of Acetobacter papayae. Lineage (NCBI taxonomy): Bacteria > Pseudomonadati > Pseudomonadota > Alphaproteobacteria > Acetobacterales > Acetobacteraceae > Acetobacter > Acetobacter papayae. Next base: position 81,103 of record NZ_JBDNWF010000005.1, read on the forward strand.
GAGCAGTTGATACGAATACCCTGCGCACCAAGACGCATGGCGGACTGCACGGCGCGCTTCATTGCACGGCGGAACGCAACGCGGCGCTCAAGCTGCTGGGCAATGTTTTCTGCAACCAAGGTTGCGTCGATTTCCGGCTTGCGGATTTCAACAATGTTCAGCGCAACCTCGGTGCCAGCCATACGGGTCAGCTCTTTGCGCAGAGCATCGATATCCTGCCCCTTCTTGCCGATCACCACGCCAGGACGAGCCGCGTAGATGGTAACGCGCGGCTTTTTAGCCGGGCGTTCGATCACCACGCGGGACACGCCCGCACCCGCCAGCTTGCGGCGCAGGAACGCACGCAGCTTCAGGTCTTCATGCAGCAGGCGAGAATAGTCGGCACCAGCGTACCAACGGCTATCCCACGTGCGGTTGATGCCGAGCCGCAGCCCGATCGGATTGACTTTATGCCCCATACTCAGGCCGCCTTCTGCTCGGAGGAAGCCGCTTCAGGCTCTACCGCCCGTTCGGCCACAACAATCTTCAGATGGCTGAAGAACTTCTCGACGCGCGCGGAACGACCACGACCGCGAGCATGAAAACGACGCATCACAATGGACTTGCCCACTTCCACGGCCTTCACCACGAGCTGGTCAACGTCCAGCTGGTGATTGTTTTCCGCGTTGGCAATAGCACTCTCAAGCGTCTTCTTGACGTCCTGGGCAATACGACGCTTGGAGAATGTCAGCGTCGCAATCGCCTGGGAAGCCGACTTGTTGCGGATAAGACCCGCCACAAGATTCAGCTTGCGGGGGCTGACCCGGATGTTACGCGTGACAGCTTGCGCTTCGGTTTCCGCGAGCGTGCGCGGATGCTTCGGCTTGCTCATCTTTGCTCTCAGCCCCGCTTAGACTTTTTGTCAGCACCATGCCCGTGGAATGTACGGGTGGGAGAAAATTCGCCAAACTTATGGCCAACCATGTTCTCCGTCACCTGCACAGGCAGGAACTTCTGACCGTTATAAACACCGAACGTCAGACCAACGAACTGCGGAAGAATCGTTGAACGACGCGACCAGATCTTGATCACTTCATTCCGACCCGATGCGCGGGATACTTCAGCCTTATTCAGCAGATACCCGTCGACGAACGGACCTTTCCAGACGGAACGTGCCATCTTCTATTGCCCCTTACTTGCCGGTCTTCCGGCGACGGATAATCAGGCTGTCCGTCCGCTTGTTGACCCGAGTTTTATAACCTTTGGTCGGCTTGCCCCACGGCGTAACCGGATGACGGCCGCCCGAAGTACGCCCTTCACCACCACCATGCGGGTGATCGACCGGGTTCATGACCACGCCGCGGTTATGCGGACGACGGCCCAGCCAGCGCGTACGCCCTGCCTTACCCATATGCTGGTTCATGTTGTCGGGGTTTGAAACCGCACCAACAGTTGCCATGCATTCGCCACGCACAACGCGCAGTTCACCGGACTGCAGCTTGATCTGGGCATAGCCAGAATCCTTGCCGACCAGCTGGGCGTACGTTCCTGCGGAACGCGCCATCTTGCCGCCAGCACCCTGCTTCAGTTCGATGTTATGCACAATAGTGCCAACCGGAATGGCCGACAGAGGCATGGCATTGCCCGGCTTGATATCCACGCGCGCACCAGAGATGACGGAATCGCCAACCTTCAGACGCTGCGGAGCCAGGATATAGGCCAGTTCACCATCTTCATACTTCACCAGTGCGATGAAGGCCGTACGGTTGGGGTCATATTCCAGACGCTCCACCGTGCCGACAACATCAAACTTGCGACGCTTGAAGTCAACGTAACGATAGGACTGCTTGTGACCACCCCCACGGAAGCGGGAAGTGATACGGCCGTTGTTATTACGACCGCCCGACTTGTTCTTACCTTCGGTCAGCTGCTTGACCGGCTTGCCCTTCCAAAGGTCAGCCCTGTCAATCAGAACCGTACCACGCATGCTCGGCGTGACAGGATTAAAGTGCTTCAGTGCCATTTGTTTCTACCCCTGCTCACGCCAGCTTGGCCGTAAGGTCAATGGACTGACCTTCAGCGAGCTGAATGAACGCTTTCTTCACGTCGGAACGCTGCCCCACGCGCCCCTTAAAGCGCTTGGTCTTACCCTTCTGGACAAGGGTGTTGACGCCAACAACCTTGACGCCGAACAGCGTTTCAACCGCAACCTTGATTTCAGGCTTGCTGGCTGAGATCGCAACCTTGAAAACCACCTGGTTCTTTTCCGAAAGACCAGATGCCTTTTCGGTAATAACCGGTGCACGAACGATATCGCACAGGGCCTCACGAGACAGACGCTCGGCCTTCCTGCGCAGCGCAAGAATGTTGGTCATGCCAGGCGCTCCTTCAGTCCTTCGAGGCCAGCCTGGGTGATCGCAAGCACCTCATGGTTCAGAATGTCATAAACATTCGCGCCGATTGTCGGCAGAACGTCGATCCGCGGCAGGTTGCGGGCTGCACGAACGAAACCTTCGTCCACGGCACCATCAACGATCAGCGCGGAAACCAGACCAAGCCCTTTGAGCTTCTTCGCCAGTTCGGTGGTCTTGTTCACGCCGGAAGCAGACTGCAGAACGATCAGCTTACCGTCCCTCGCCTTCTGCGACAGAGCGGAAATCAGGCCGAGGCGACGCACCTTCTTGGGCAGGTCATAGCCGTGATCACGGACAACCGGACCATGCACCGCACCACCGGTACGATACTGCGGCGCACGGAGCGAACCCTGACGGGCGCTACCGGTGCCTTTCTGGCGGTAAGGCTTTTTGGTCGTGCCGGACACTTCGCCCATGCCCTTGACCTTGTGCGTGCCTGCGCGGCGCTTGGCCAGCTGCCAGTGCACAACACGCGCCATGATATCCGCGCGCGGAGCAACCGCAAAAAGTTCATCCGGCAGCGTAGCAGAGCCAGCCGTGCCGTTATCAAGTGTCTTGATTTCGATTTCCATGATCTCAGCCTTCCGCCGTCACAAGGCCGGCCGGATAGGGCGCGTCGCCATGGCGGGCTTTCTTGATCGCATCACGGATGAGAACGACGCTGTTCTTGGCACCGGGAATGGAGCCCCGAACCATGACCAGATTCTTTTCCGGATCGACCGCAGCAATTTCGAGGTTCAAGGTGGTCACGCGCTCATCGCCCAGATGACCAGCCATTTTCTTGTTTTTGAAGGTCTTGCCGGGATCCTGGCGGTTACCGGTCGAACCATGCGAACGGTGCGAAACAGACACACCATGCGTAGCTTCCAGACCGGCAAAATTCCAGCGCTTCATCGCGCCAGCAAATCCCTTACCCTTGCTGGTGCCCGTGACGTCAACCTTCTGGCCAACGACAAAATGAGCAGCAGACAGGGAGGTCCCGATTTCCACCGTAGCGTCGTCCGCAACGCGGAATTCCCGAACCACCTTTTTGGGCTCAACCTTCACGCGGGCAAAATGGCCACGATTGGGCTTGGAAACGTTTTTAACCTTGGCGTTGCCCATACCAAGCTGAACGGCCACATAGCCATCCCGCTCCTGGGTGCGAACATCAACCACCTGCACATCATCGATATGCAGAACTGTGACAGGCACATGTGTGCCGTCTTCCTTGAACAGCCGGGACATGCCCAGCTTTTTTGCGATCAATCCGGTGCGCATCGTCTGGACCTTAGAGTTTGATCTCGACATCAACGCCAGCGGCGAGGTCGAGCTTCATGAGAGCGTCCACGGTCTGCGGAGTGGGCTCAACAATATCGAGCAAACGACGATGAGTCCGAATTTCGAACTGCTCGCGGCTCTTCTTGTCAACGTGAGGAGAACGGTTAACCGTAAACCGTTCGATATGCGTCGGCAGCGGGATAGGACCCCGAACCCGCGCACCCGTACGCTTCGCCGTATTCACGATCTCTTTCGTGCTGTTATCAAGCACCCGATGATCGTACGCTTTCAGGCGAATGCGGATGTTCTGGTTGTCCATCTGTTTCTTAGTCCAACACTTTACTTGTCCGGGTTATCCCGGCCGCCAAGTAAGACCCCAGCCGAATAATCGGCCAGGGCCACTCAGTCTCTAATCCCTTATCGATTACTCGATAATGGAAGCAACAACGCCTGCACCAACAGTGCGGCCACCTTCACGGATAGCGAAGCGGAGACCTTCGTCCATGGCGATCGGAGCAATCAGCTCGACTTCCATAGCGCAGTTGTCGCCAGGCATAACCATTTCCGTGCCTTCGGGCAGGTGGACAACACCCGTCACGTCAGTCGTACGGAAGTAGAACTGCGGACGATAGTTGGTGAAGAACGGCGTATGACGGCCACCTTCTTCCTTCGTCAGGATGTAGGCTTCTGCCTTGAACTTCTTGTGCGGCGTGATGGAGCCGGGCTTAGCCAGAACCTGACCGCGCTCAACGTCTTCACGCTTTGTGCCACGTACCAGCGCACCGATGTTGTCACCTGCTTCGCCGCGATCAAGCAGCTTGCGGAACATTTCAACACCCGTAACAGTGGTCTTGATGGTGTCTTTCAGGCCGACGATTTCAACTTCGTCACCCACGTTGACAACACCACGTTCCACACGACCGGTCACAACCGTGCCACGACCGGAGATCGAGAACACGTCTTCGATCGGCATCAGGAACGGACGATCAACCGGACGTTCAGGCTGCGGAATGTAGGAGTCAACCGCATCCATCAGATCCCTGACGCGGTTTTCACCGATTTCCGGATCACCATCTTCCAGAGTAACCAGAGCGGAGCCCTTGATTACGGGAATGTCGTCACCAGGGAACTGGTAGGAAGACAGAAGTTCACGAACTTCCATTTCAACCAGCTCAAGCAGCTCGGGATCGTCAACCTGGTCAACCTTGTTCAGGAAGACCACCAGAGCCGGCACACCAACCTGACGAGCAAGCAGGATGTGTTCACGGGTCTGAGGCATCGGACCGTCAGCTGCGGACACCACGAGGATGGCGCCGTCCATCTGAGCCGCACCCGTGATCATGTTTTTCACATAGTCAGCGTGTCCGGGGCAGTCGACGTGCGCGTAGTGACGGTTTGCGGTTTCATATTCCACGTGAGCGGTGGAAATGGTGATGCCGCGAGCACGCTCTTCAGGGGCGGCGTCGATCATGTCGTATGCTTTGTACACAGCACCGCCGGTCTTCGCCAGCGTCTTTGTAATAGCAGCCGTCAGAGACGTCTTACCATGGTCAACGTGACCAATGGTGCCGATGTTGCAGTGCGGTTTATTCCGCTCAAATTTAGCCTTAGCCATTGTTTACTCCATGCCCCAAAAAATGTCCGGGATGCAGTTGTTATAAGTGCCCCAATCCCTCGACAAGAGGGAAAGCGGAACTTTCACGGATTACCAGCGATAATGACTGAATGCCTTGTTGGCTTCAGCCATACGATGCGTGTCTTCACGCTTCTTCACAGCCGCACCACGATTGTTCACGGCATCCAGAAGTTCGTTGGACAGACGATCCTGCATGGTGTTTTCACCACGCTTGCGCGCAGCGTCGATGACCCAGCGAATAGCCAGAGCCTGACGACGGTCAGAACGCACTTCAACCGGAACCTGATAGGTTGCACCACCAACACGGCGGGAACGGACCTCTACAGCCGGTTTAACGTTATCCAGAGCGTTATGGAACAGCGCGATCGGATCGGACGCAGCACCATTGCGACGGGCCATGGAGTCAATCGCACCATAGACAATCTTTTCAGCTGTGGACTTCTTACCGTCGAACATCAGCGCGTTCATAAAACGCGTAATGACGACATCTCCGAACTTCGGATCGGGAAGGATCTCGCGCTTAACAGCACGATGACGGCGACTCATACCTTAACTTCCTCTTATTTCGGACGCTTGGCGCCATACAGCGAACGACGCTGACGCCGCTTGGCGATACCCTGCGTATCGAGAACACCGCGAAGGATGTGGTAACGAACACCCGGCAAATCTTTCACTCGACCGCCGCGGATAAGCACAACACTATGCTCCTGAAGGTTGTGGCCTTCACCAGGAATATAGCTAACCACCTCATAGCCATTCGTCAGACGCACCTTGGCAACTTTACGCAGTGCGGAGTTAGGCTTTTTTGGTGTCGTCGTATAAACGCGGGTGCAAACACCGCGCTTCTGGGGGCAGCCCTGCAGAGCGGGCACTTTGTTCCGCTTAACTGCAGGCTTGCGCCCCTTGGCAATGAGCTGGTTGATGGTCGGCATGCGCCTTTCCCGATCCTTACACAGTTCGGTCGGCCAGCCTTTTTCTGGGCTGCCGACTTCCATTAAAAATATCCCAACCGGCAGATACCGGAATGAGGCTATATTGGCATCCGGCTCTGCTTCCACCGGAAGCCTGCCGCATGCTGGAAACTCGTACAGAGAACCTGATTGCCCGAACACCACGTATGATGCTCGAAGCTGAGGGGTGCTAACTAACCTTCCCCCTCAGGGAAGTCAAGCATTCCCTAGCGATTCTCTACGGGGCCTCACCCTGCCCTCATAAAAAAAGGACCGGCACAAAGCCGATCCTTTTTCTGTGTAACCATCAGGAGCCTGAGCGCTTACTCTGCAGCGCTCCGCCCTACCCGCTGGCGGTCCTGCTCTGCCGCAATGGCACGCAGGCGCTTCATGACACTGCCTGTGCCAGCCGGGATCAGACGACCGACAATGACGTTTTCCTTCAGGCCTGTCAGCCTGTCGATCTTGCCGGCTGTCGCGGCCTCCGTCAGCACGCGCGTCGTTTCCTGGAAGGACGCGGCAGAGATGAAGGACTGCGTCTGCAGCGATGCCTTGGTGATACCCTGCAGAACCGGCATAGCCAGCGCAGGACGTTCGCCCGCATTCAGGCATTTAGCGTTTTCAGCCTCGTACTCAATGCGGTCAACGGTTTCACCAATAAGGTAGGTCGTGTCGCCGGGCTCCAGAATTTCAACTTTCTGGAGCATCTGGCGGACAATCACCTCAATGTGCTTGTCGTTGATTTTCACGCCCTGCAGACGATAGACGTCCTGAATTTCATTGATGAGGTAGTCGGACAGTGCCTCAACCCCCATGACTTTCAGAATATCGTGCGGCACGCGGGGACCATCGACCAGCGGATCACCCTTCTCGACAAAGTCACCTTCCTGAACGGAAATATGCTTACCCTTGGGGATCAGATATTCCTGCTCATCGCCCGTTTCATCGTTCTTCACGACAATACGGCGCTTGGACTTGTAGTCTTTGCCGAATTCAACGCGACCTTCCATTTCGGCGATGATCGCGTGGTCCTTCGGACGACGGGCTTCGAACAGTTCGGCAACGCGCGGCAGACCACCGGTAATATCACGCGTCTTGGAACCTTCGCGCGGCAGACGTGCCAGCACGTCACCCGCATGCACCTCTGCTCCGTTCTCAACCGAAAGCAGTGTTTCGGGAGAGAGGAAGTAGCGTGCATCAGACCCGTTATCAAGCTTGATAACTTCGCCGTTGGCATCCTTGAGCTGCAGACGCGGGCGCAGATCAACACCTTTGCCAGCCTGCTTGTAGTCAACCACTACCTTTGAGGTCAGGCCCGTCACTTCGTCCATACGCTCAACCAGCGTGATGGAATCGATCAGGTCCAGATACTCAACCTTACCGGCCTTTTCGGTGATGATCGGCAGGGTATAGGGGTCCCACTCAGCCAGCTTCTGCGTACGCGTAACCTGTGCGCCATCAGTGACGAGCAGTTTGGCACCGTAAGGCACGCGATAACGCGCCTTTTCCACGCCGTTCTCGTCGGTCAGCAGGATTTCGCAGTTACGGGCCATGACAATCGGCACGTTCTGGCTGTTCTGCACGACGTTGCGGTTACGGATCATGATCCGACCATCGCGAGAGGCCTCGATCATGGACTGCTCAGCGCCACGCTGTGCCGCACCACCGATATGGAAGGTACGCATGGTCAGCTGAGTGCCGGGCTCACCGATGGACTGTGCTGCGATAACACCCACAGCTTCACCGATATTGACCGGCGTGCCGCGTGCGAGATCACGGCCATAGCAGTGCCCGCAGACACCAATACGGCTATCACAGGTCAGCACGGAACGGATATGCACCGTTTCCACGCCTGCCTTTTCAACGCGCTCGGCATCGGCCTCATCGATCAGATGATTGCGCGCCAGCAGCACCGTGCCCGTTTCCGGGTCGATCACATCGCTGGCAACAGTACGGCCCAGAATACGCTCGGCAAGGGAGGAGACGACTTCGCCACCATCCAGAACCGCACGCACCGTCAGACCGCGTTCGCTGCCGCAATCATTTTCGATGATGATGCTATCCTGTGCCACGTCAACGAGACGGCGGGTCAGATAACCGGAGTTAGCTGTCTTGAGCGCCGTATCCGCCAGGCCCTTACGGGCACCGTGGGTAGAGGTAAAGTAATCGAGAACCGACAGGCCTTCTTTAAAGTTGGCAATAATCGGCTGTTCGATAATCTCACCCGACGGTTTAGCCATCAGACCACGCATACCGGCAAGCTGCTTCATCTGAGCCGGCGACCCACGGGCCCCGGAGTGGCTCATCATCCACACGGAGTTAATGGGCTTGCCGATTTCCTGACGCGAAATTTCCTTGGTCATCGCAGCCTGGACTTCGTCCGTGCAGCGTGACCAGGCATCAACCACCTTGTTGTAGCGTTCGCCGGCCGTGATCAGACCGTCCTGATACTGCTGTTCGAACTCTTTCACCTCGGTTGCGGTACGATCAACCAGTTCCTTCTTTTCCGCCGGGATGATCATGTCATCCTTGCCGAAGGAAATGCCGGCCTTAGCCGCGTGACGGAACCCGAGGGCCATCAGGCGGTCGCAGAAAATGACCGCTTCCTTCTGACCGCAATGACGGTAGACGGTGTCGATCACGTCCGAGACGGCTTTTTTGGTCAGCTGGCGATTAATCAGCGAGAATGGCACCGCGGCGTGCTTGGGCAGGATCTGCGCAATCAGCACACGACCCGGCGTTGTAACCGCCACGTCAATATGCCGGTTGCCTTCAGCATCCACGCGCTCGAAACGTGCACGGATTTTGTCATGCAGTTTCAGAGCACCTGCACTGAGTGCGTATTCAACTTCGCTGACAGATGCGAAGGACGGCGCGCCTTCTTTGATCAAGGCACCGGTTGTGCTGTCGTATTCGCTACGATCCAGCGCAACCTTGAACTCAGGCGTTTCGAGGCTGAGGTAATACAGCCCCAGAACGATATCCTGAGACGGCACGATAATCGGCTTGCCGTTAGCCGGGCTGAGGATGTTGTTGGTGGACATCATCAGCACGCGGGCTTCAAGCTGTGCTTCGAGGCTCAGCGGCACGTGCACGGCCATCTGGTCACCATCGAAGTCAGCATTGAATGCTGTGCAGACCAGCGGGTGAAGCTGGATGGCCTTGCCTTCGATCAGCACCGGCTCGAAAGCCTGAATGCCCAGACGGTGAAGGGTCGGCGCACGGTTGAGCAGAACCGGATGCTCGCGGATAACCTCTTCAAGGATATCCCAGACTTCCGGACGCTCTTTTTCCACCATACGCTTCGCAGCCTTGATGGTGGTGGCGTGGCCGTATTTTTCCAGCTTGGCGTAAATGAAGGGCTTAAACAGCTCCAGCGCCATCTTCTTGGGCAGACCGCACTGGTGCAGCTTGAGTTCCGGCCCCACGACGATGACCGAACGACCAGAATAGTCAACGCGTTTACCCAGAAGGTTCTGACGGAAGCGGCCCTGCTTGCCCTTGAGCATATCAGAGAGCGACTTCAGCGGACGCTTGTTCGCACCCGTAATGGCGCGGCCACGACGACCGTTGTCAAACAGGGCGTCAACCGCTTCCTGCAGCATGCGCTTTTCGTTACGCACGATAATATCGGGCGCACGCAGCTCCATCAGCCGCTTGAGACGGTTGTTACGGTTGATAACGCGACGATAAAGATCGTTCAGATCCGAGGTCGCGAAGCGGCCACCATCAAGCGGCACCAGCGGGCGCAGTTCCGGCGGAATAACCGGCACCATGTCCAGAATCATCCACTCGGGGCGTGAGCCGCTTTCCGCGAAGGCCTCAACCAGCTTCAGGCGCTTGACCAGCTTCTTGCGCTTAGCTTCTGAAGTGGTTTCCTTCAGATCCTGACGCAGTTCCACCTTTTCGGCATCGCAGTCGATCCGCTCAAGAACCTTCTTAATGGCTTCAGCGCCAATACCGACTTCCACACCTTCGTCGCCATACTCGTCCATGGCGTCCAGATACTGTTCCTCGGTCAGCAGAGAGTACTGCTTCAGGGGAGACGTACCGGGCTCAAGAACCAGATAGCTTTCGAAATACAGAACCTTTTCCAGATCCTTAAGGGTCAGATCGACCATCAGGCCGATACGGCTCGGCAGGGATTTCAGGAACCAGATATGGGCAACGGGGCTCGCAAGCTGGATGTGACCCATACGCTCGCGGCGCACTTTTGCCAGCGTGACTTCAACACCGCATTTTTCGCAGATAATCCCGCGAAACTTCATGCGCTTGTATTTGCCGCACAGGCATTCGTAGTCCTTGATCGGGCCAAAAATACGCGCGCAGAACAGGCCATCACGCTCAGGCTTGAACGTGCGGTAGTTGATGGTTTCGGGCTTCTTGATTTCACCAAAAGACCAGGAACGGATCTGCTCGGGCGATGCGAGCTGGATCTTGATCTGGTCAAAGGTCATCGCCTGGCCGGTCTGGCCAAGAATTTTCATGAGTTCATTCATGTGTCGAAGCCCCCAGCGGGAAACGGGAAACCGGAGCACACGCCCCGGCCATCCCTTTGAAATAAGTATGGATCATGTCTGAGAAAGGCACCCTCAGTCGGCTCCCTGCTCCATCTCAACATTCAGGCCAAGGGACTTGAGTTCCTTGATCAGCACGTTGAAGCTTTCGGGGATACCTGCCTCGAAGTCGTCCTGCTCCCGCACGATGGCTTCGTACACTTTGGTACGGCCCGAAACGTCATCCGATTTGACTGTCAGCATTTCCTGCAAGGTGTAGGCCGCGCCATAGGCTTCCAGCGCCCACACTTCCATTTCACCGAAACGCTGGCCACCGAACTGCGCCTTACCACCCAGCGGCTGCTGCGTAACAAGCGAATACGGCCCAATGGAACGTGCGTGAATCTTGTCGTCAACAAGATGGTGCAGCTTGAGCATGTAGATGTAGCCAACCGTCGTGCGGCGCTCGAACGGCTCGCCCGTACGCCCATCGATCAGCTGCGACTGCCCGCTTTTGTTGACACCAGCCTTTTCCAGCATGGCTTCAATATCGGGAATGGACGCGCCATCGAACACCGGAGTAGCAATCGGCACGCCTTTCCGCAGGTTGCCTGCCAGTTCCACCAGCGCCTCGTTCGTCATGGAAGCGATGGAGTCATCATAGACTTTATCGCCGTAGACTTCCTTGAGGCGGTCAAGCAGTTCCTGACGCTTTTCACCTGTTCTCTGGTATTCGTCCACCAGATCGCCGATACCGCGGCCGATATTGGCACAGGCCCAGCCCAGATGGGTTTCCAGAATCTGCCCGACATTCATGCGCGACGGCACGCCGAGCGGGTTCAGAACCAGATCAACCGGTGTGCCATCTTCAAGGAACGGCATGTCCTCAACCGGCACAACGCGCGAGACCACACCCTTGTTACCATGACGACCGGCCATCTTGTCACCGGGCTGAAGCTTACGCTTCACGGCAACAAAGACCTTGACCATTTTCATAACGCCCGGCGGCAGTTCATCACCACGCTGGAGCTTTTCCACCTTGCTTTCAAAGCGGGCCTGAATGCGGGCGATCGCCGCATCAAATTCCCGACGCAGGGTTTCAAGCTCGGCCATGACCGTATCAGACGCGACAACAATGTGGCGCCACACCGCACGGGGGTGCTCATCCAGCACTTCATCGGTCAGAACCGTGCCAGACTTGACGCCCTTGAACCCGGCGCCAGCCGTCTGACCCAGCAGCTTTTCGCGCAGACGCCCGAAGAAGGAGCGTTCCTGAATACCGCGCTCGTCATCGCGGTCTTTTGCCAGACGCTCGATTTCCGCACGCTCGATCGCCATTGCGCGCTCGTCCTTGTCCACGCCACGGCGGGAGAAGACGCGCACGTCAACAATGGTGCCGGTCGTGCCGGGGGGCAGGCGCAGGGACGTGTCACGCACGTCAGATGCTTTTTCACCGAAGATGGCGCGCAGGAGCTTTTCTTCCGGCGTCATCGGGCTTTCGCCCTTGGGTGTCACCTTACCGATCAGGATATCGCCCGGATTCACTTCCGCGCCGACATACACGATGCCCGCTTCGTCGAGGTTGCGGAGCGCTTCCTCACCGACATTGGGAATATCGCGGGTGATTTCTTCCTGGCCCAGCTTGGTGTCACGGGCCATGACTTCGAATTCCTCGATATGGATCGAGGTAAACACGTCATCCTTGGCAATCCGTTCGGAAATCAGGATGGAGTCTTCGAAGTTGTAACCGTTCCAGGGCATGAACGCGACAAGCACGTTACGGCCCAGAGCCAGTTCACCCAGTTCGGTGGACGGACCATCGGCAATAATATCGCCCGCACGCACCTGATCCCCCACGAACACCAGCGGACGCTGGTTGATGCAGGTGGACTGGTTGGAACGGGAATACTTGCGCAGACGATAGATATCCACGCCCTGTGTCGCACCGTTAGTGTCGGTCGCCCGCACAACGATACGCGCGCCGTCGATCTGGTCAACCACGCCATCACGGCGCGCAACGATGGTCGCACCGGAATCGCGGGCCACAGCGGCTTCCATGCCGGTGCCGACCAGCGGCGCATCGGAGCGCACCAGCGGCACGGCCTGACGCTGCATGTTCGAGCCCATGAGTGCGCGGTTCGCGTCATCGTTTTCAAGGAACGGGATCAGGGCCGCAGCAACAGACACAAGCTGCTTGGGAGAAACGTCGCTTGCTGTCACTTCAGTCGGGGGAACCAGACGGAAGTCGCCGTTACGGCGGACGGAAATCAGGTCACCGGTCAGCGCGTTCTTGTCGTCAACCTTTGCATCGGCCTGCGCAACAACGAGCTTTTCTTCTTCCATGGCGGAAAGATATTTCCAGCCATCCTGAAGCACGCCGTCCTTCACCAGACGATAGGGCGTTTCGATAAAGCCGTATTTGTTCACCTTGGCATAGGTGGCCAGAGAATTGATCAGACCGATGTTCGGGCCTTCCGGCGTTTCAATCGGGCAGATACGGCCATAATGCGTGGGGTGAACGTCACGGACTTCAAAGCCCGCGCGCTCACGGGTCAGACCACCCGGGCCAAGCGCTGACAGGCGGCGCTTATGTGTCACTTCGGACAACGGATTGGTCTGGTCCATGAACTGGCTGAGCTGCGATGAACCAAAGAATTCGCGCACTGCAGCCGCAGCAGGCTTGGCGTTGATCAGGTCATGCGGCATGACCGTATCAATATCGACCGAGCCCATACGCTCACGAATGGCGCGCTCCATCCGCAGCAGCCCGATGCGATACTGATTTTCCATCAGTTCGCCAACAGAACGCACGCGACGGTTACCGAGGTTATCAATATCGTCGATCTGGCCGCGACCATCCTTCAGATCGCACAGCACCTTGACCGTACGCAGGATGTCTTCCTTACGCAGAACGCGCACGGTATCCGGCACATCGATATCGAGGCGCATGTTCATCTTCACGCGACCGACCGCAGAGAGGTCATAACGGTCGGGATCGAAGAACAGGCCCTGCAGCATGGCTTCGGCTGTTTCGGCAGTCGGCGGCTCACCCGGACGCATGACCCGATAGATATCGATCAGCGCCTCATCACGCCCGGCATTCTTGTCCACCGTCAGCGTGTTACGGATCCACGGACCCTTGGCGCCATCGATAGCCAGAACCGGCAGTTCCTTCAGACCTGCTTCTTCAAGGGCAGCCAGACGCGCTTCGGTGATTTCCTCACCCGCTTCGCCGTAGATTTCGCCGGTATCCATATTGACGATGTCATGGGCGATGAAACGACCGATCAGGTCAGCCTCACCCACCAGAACTTCGCGGGTGGTTTCGGCAATCTTGCGCACCAGACGAGCCGTGAGCTTGGTTTCGGCATCCGCCACAACCTCACCCGTTTCGGCATCGACCAGCGGCGAAAGCAGCTTGACGCCACGGAAGGACTCCGCATCGAACGGACGTGCCCAGCCCTTCGCGGTTTTGGCGAAGTTTACCGTGTCGTAGAAATAGCTAAGGATTTCATTGGCATCCATACCACGGATTTCCATGGCATCGACATCACCGCCTTCAGCCCGCTTAGCGGCGCGAGCGGCTGCCGAAGCGGCCCCTTCCAGCGCGTAAAGCAGGGTCGTGATCGGCAGCTTGCGCTTACGATCGATACGGACATACAGCAGGTCCTTGGCGTCGAATTCGAAATCGAGCCAGGAACCACGATAGGGAATGACGCGCGCAGCAAACAGATATTTGCCCGAAGAATGCGTCTTGCCTTTGTCGTGATCGAAGAACACGCCCGGCGAACGGTGCATCTGACTGACGATAACGCGTTCCGTGCCATTGACGATAAACGTGCCGTTATCGGTCATCAGGGGCATGTCGCCCATATAGACCGGCTGTTCCTTGATATCGCGGATGGAGCGTGAGCCCGTGTCTTCATCCACGTCCCACACGATCAGCCGCAGGATAACCTTGAGAGGTGCCGCGAATGTCAGGCCACGCTGAATGCATTCCTCGACATCGTATTTCGGCTCTTCGAATTCGTAGCTGACGAATTCAAGACGACCGCGCCCGGCGAAATCGTTAATGGGAAAAACAGAGCGGAAAACTTCCTGTAGGCCCGTGGCCGTACGCGCGTCAGCCGATACATTGGCCTGCAGGAACGTCTCGTAGGACGCACGCTGCACATCAATCAAATTCGGCATCGGAGCGATTTCAGGAATACGCCCAAAACTCTTGCGAATACGCTTCCGTCCTGTGAACGATTTGGTGATTGCGTTCATCGTCGCTCCTGCCCCGCCTTAGTCTTCCAGACCATCAGGCCTGCGGCAAACCGCAAGCCAGAAAGTCCGGACGCCGTAACTTCTGCCCTGCCCTGGATCATCCAGAAACAGGCAAACGGGCGGAGGTTGACACCTCCACCCGGTAACCCAGATCACACTATCCCGGTATAAACCGAGAAAGCAGCAATCTTACTTCACTTCGACGGTCGCGCCGTTTTCTTCAAGAAGCTTCTTGATCTTGTCGGCTTCTTCCTTGTTCACGCCTTCCTTGACGGGCTTCGGAGCGCCTTCGACCAGATCCTTAGCTTCCTTCAGACCCAGACCCGTGATGCCACGGATTTCCTTGATCACGTTGATCTTCTTTTCGCCAGCGGCGGCCAGAATCACGGTGAACTCGGTCTGTTCTTCAGCAGCGGCAGCAGCGCCAGCAGCCGGAGCAGCAGCAACGGCAACCGGAGCAGCAGCGGAAACGCCCCACTTTTCTTCAAGGAGCTTGGAGAGTTCAGCAGCTTCAAGAACGGTCAGAGCGGACAGTTCGTCAACGATCTTAGCAAGATCAGCCATGGTTAGTCTTCCTAATATAAATACTGGTTAGCGGAACGCAACCCCCTGAACGAAGGCTGCGCGTGTATCGTAAACACCCGCCCCGAAAGGCGGATGCAATCAGGCGGCTTCGCCCGTCTTGGCATAGGCCCCAAAAACGCGAGCAAGCTGCGCGGCGGGTGCCTGCGTGACGGCCGCAATACGCGTTGCAGGCGTGGAGATAAGCCCCACGAGCTGCGCGCGCAGCGTGTCAAGCGACGGCAGCTCGGCCAGAGCCTTGATCCCGCTGGCGTCAAGCACCTGCGAACCAAGAGAACCACCAAGCACCACAAGCTTGTCATCGGTTTTGGCGAACTCAGCGATCACCTTCGCCACTGCCACAGGATCATCCGACCACGCGAGCGCGGTCGGGCCCTTCAGCATCGGCGCAATGCCGCTGAACTGGGTCCCATCCAGGGCGAGAGTTGCCAGCCGGTTTTTAACGACTTTGTAGTTCGCACCCGCTGCACGCACCTTGCGCCGCAGATCGGTCACGCTGGCCACGGTCAACCCAGTATTCTGGGTTACCACAACCATGGACGTCTGGGCGAAAACGGTGGCCAGAGAGGCGACTAAAGCCTTCTTTTCCGTACGGTCCAAATCCCGTCTCCTTCTTGTCCCTTCCAGCTTACGCCGGACGGAACGGGTTGCCCTTTGGGTGCCACGCATGCGCAACACCCGCTCGCCTGTCCTTGAAACGGAATCTGGGGCCGCCGAAAAAATCAGCCTGCAACCAGCATCCCCGTCATACCACCCGCCAGCTTGCGCTGTTTAAGACCGCTATGGGCCGCGTGTAGTCTCGGACAGGTAACGGAAGACACCGAAATGCCTTCCATGCGTGCTACCGACCAAAGGCCAGCAGCACGACATTCTCATCTCAGACCGTAAAGACCGAGACGTCAACCTGAACGCCAGGCCCCATGGTGGAGGAAAGAGCAGCCTTCTTCATGTAGGTGCCCTTTGCGCCAGCGGGACGCGCCTTCTGCACGGCGTCAACAAACGCACGCACGTTTTCAGCCAACTTGTCGGTGCCGAAGGAAGCCTTACCAACACCAGCGTGGATGATACCGGTCTTTTCAGCGCGGTATTCAACCTGACCGGACTTGGCAGCTTCAACAGCGCCCTTCACGTCCATGGTGACGGTACCGAGCTTGGGGTTCGGCATCAGACCACGCGGACCGAGGATCTTACCCAGACGACCAACCAGAGCCATCATGTCAGGCGTGGCAATGCAGCGGTCGAAAGCGATTTCGCCAGCCTGCACTTTTTCCATCAGGTCTTCCGCGCCAACGACGTCAGCACCGGCGGCGGTAGCTTCTTCAGCCTTCACACCGCGGGCAAACACGCCAACGCGCAGGGTCTTGCCCGTGCCATTCGGCAGGGACACGAAACCACGGACCATCTGGTCAGCATGACGGGGGTCAATGCCGAGGTTGAGGGCGATTTCAACCGTTTCGTCGAACTTGGCGGTCGCATTTTCCTTCACCAGGGCGATCGCTTCATCCAGGCCATAGGCCTTACCAGCGACAACCTTGGCCACAGCAGCGGCCAGACGCTTGTTCTTAGCCATATTCTCAGCCCTCCACCACATCAAGACCCATGGAACGGGCGGAACCAGCGAGCATGCGCACTGCGCCGTCGAGGTCGTTCGCGTTCATGTCCTGCTGCTTCTGCTCAGCGATTTCACGCAACTGAGCCATGGTCACCTTACCAACGGACGCACTCTTACCAACCGTCTGGCTGCCCTTGGAAATCTTGGCGGCCTTCAGCAGGAAGTAGGTGTTCGGCGGGGTTTTGGTGATGAAGCTGAACGTGCGATCCGCATAAGCGGTGATCACGACAGGAATCGGCATACCCGGCTCGAGGCCCTGGGTCTTGGCGTTGAACGCCTTGCAGAATTCCATGATATTCAGACCGCGCTGACCCAGCGCCGGACCAACCGGCGGTGAAGGGTTGGCTTTACCAGCGGGAATCTGAAGCTTGATGTAGCCAACAACTTTTTTGGCCATATCCGGGACTCCTCTCTATTGAACCCGGACCGCGGTTCATACGATTCCACCCAGCGTTACAGCGCCCGGCAAAACCTCCCGCGTTCCGATCAGGAAAGGGGCGCTTACCGGTGGATGCGCCGCCTGTCAAGAGGCCATGCCCTCCGGTCGCTCCCGCAGGGGCGGAAAACAGATACGAAAACACGTGCCCCGCCCGTCTGGCCCGCTCTGCACATGCACCTCCGCCTCATGCAGATGCGCGATGGCGCAGACAAGACTCAGCCCCAGCCCGCTACCCGGCACGTGGCGGCTTTTATCGGAACGGTAGAAGCGCGACAGCACCGCCTGCCGCTCCTCTGGCGCGATCCCGGTCCCCGTATCGGTTACACTCAGTTCCGCCTTACCGCCCTGCTCTGTCACGCCCAGCATGATACTGCCCCCTTCGGGCGTGAACTTGATGCCGTTATCCACCAGATTGGCCAGCAGTTCGACCAGCAAGTGCCTGTCGCCGAACACCTGCACGGGGGCAAGCGGCTTGACCGCCATCAGTCGCTTGTTTTCCATTTCCGCAATGGGTTCGTACAGGTCAGACACATCCGCCACGAGATCGCGCAGGGCCACCTGCCCGAACCCGGCTTTGCGCCGGCTGTTTTCAAGCTCCGCAATACGCAGTAGCGCCGTAATGGTACCCAGACACTGATCCAGATCATCCACCGCGCGGCTCATGGCGGCCTCAAGCTCATCCGGCCCCAGCCCTGCGGAAACAGCACGCTCAAGCCGTGCACGCACACGCGAGAGCGGGGTGCGCAGGTCGTGGGCAATGTCATTCCCCACCTCACGCATGCCGTCCATCAGCCGTTCCAGCCGGTCGAGCATGCGGTTCACGCTCCCGGCCAGCCGCTCCAGATCATCGCGCTCACGCGCGGCAGGCAGACGCTCGTGAATATCGCCCCCCATGATCCGGTCTATGGCCTCGTGCATTTCCTTCACACGCGACAAGGCCCGGTGGCTGAGAATAATGCCTAGAAAGAGCGCAAACAGGAAGGTCGGCACCGCTGCCACCAGCATGGCGTGCCGGAGCATGAGCTTTTGTTCAGCCAGCAGGTGAAAGCTGCGCCCCAGCACCAGAATGGTGCCATTGGGCAGCGACACCGCCAGCAGACGCAGAGGATAGGGCGCGCCTTCCTCGGGGTAGATTTCGATATTATGGGGCTTGCCATCGGCTATCAGCCCGTGCGGCCAGCTATGCAGGTCACCCGCGATCAGGGCGTGCCCGGCATCGAACAGACCAGCACTGCTGATGATAAGCCGCAGATCGCCCGTTGCGCGTCGCCTGATGACATATTCCAGATGCTCGGGCGACATCTGTGCCAAAAGCTCTGCCTCCCCCTCAAGCAGCTCGGTGGAGCGGCGGGATTCCACCGCCTCCATCTGGGCGTAAACAAGCCCGAACTGCATGACCATGACACCCGCCATGGCTGCCAGAGCCATGAGCGTGATGCGGAAGGTAGCGGTGCGGAAAAGCTCAGTCAGAAACACGCAGTTGGAACCCCGTGCCGCGAATACTCTGGATCAGTGGTTCTTCGCCGGGAGCGTCAATCTTGCGCCGCAGCTTGCCGATATGCACATCCACCAGATTGGTACGGGGAATAAAGCGATACTGCCAGACATCCTCCAGCAGCATGGAGCGGGTCAGCACCTGACCGGGGCGGCGCATTAGATATTCCAGCAGCCGGAACTCACGCGGGAGCAGTTCGATCTCGCGCCCATCGCGCCATACGCGGCGTTCGATCAGATCCATTTCCAGCGGGCCTGTCCGCAGACGGGTGGCGCGCACGTCATCCGGCCTGCGCAGCAGCGCTTCCAGCCGGGCGACAAGTTCCTCCATAGCGAAAGGCTTGGTCAGATAATCATCTCCCCCCGCCTTCAGGCCGGACACCCGATCATCGACCGCTGACAGGGCGGACAGAACCAGAACCGGCGTACGCACACCCTGCTGGCGCATGGTCTCGATAACCGACAGGCCATCGGTGCCGGGCAGCAGCCTGTCCACCACCATAACATCGGCCTCGCCCAGCAGAGCGGCTTCCAGCCCGGCATCACCCGTGGCCTCGCACCGCACCCGAAAGCCGCGCGCGCGCAGTTCCGCCGTTATTTCCTCGGCTATGGTCGTGTCGTCTTCGATCAGAAGCACCATCCTGTCTTCATTGGGGCTCTCGGTGGAGGCTCCATGTTCAGGCAGTCCTTCATCACGGACATCATCCTCGTGCGGGAGAAATGTGGCGTCCTCTTTCGTCATGTCCATATCCCTGCTCATACCAACCGTGATGCAGCCCCGTCCTGCACCGTTCCAGTAAAATCGCTTTCAGAGTCCTCATCCACTGCCCCGTCCGTTTCCTCAGGGGAGACCTCAAGGTCTTTCAACCGTTTACCCACGGCCCGTGTCCGCCTGCGTGCCTCCTCGATGGAGAAGGACATGGCCTGAGCGTTTCTGGCCAGTTTTTCCAGCACGCCATCCATCCGCAGCATCTCCTGACGTGTAGCCCCCAAAAGCCGGGCAATACTTTCGGTTCGTTCCTCCAGAGCCAGAGTGACATATCCCAGATGGATCGTCCGCAACATTGCGGGCATAAGAGCCGGCCCCATGATCATGACACGATACTGCCGCCCCACTTCATCCATCAGCCCCGGAATGCGGGCCACCTCCGTGTAAAGTCCGTCCGTGGGCAAATAAAGCACGGCGAACTCGACGGTTCTCGGGGGCGCTATATATTTTGTTGCAATTTTACGTGCTTCAAGCCTGACCGTGGCTTCCAGCGACTTACGCGCGGCTTTTTCCGCTACGGCATCACCGACCTCCGCGGCGTTCAGCAGTCTTTCATACGCCTCGGTGGGAAACTTACTGTCCAGCGGCAGCAGAGGCGGTGCGTCCGAGCGGACGGGCATTTTGAGGGCGAACTCCACCACATCCGCCCCGCTGCCGATCCTGACATTGCTTTCATAAGCACCGGGCGGCAGCACATCATCCAGAATGGCGCGCAGTTGAGCCTCGCCCCAGCCGCCACGGGTTTTAACATTGCTGAACAGGCGCTTGAGATCACTTATCTGTGCTGTCATGGCGCGCACCTCGCCCATGGCTTTCTGCATAGCGGCAAACTGTTCCAGCACACGCTGGAACGAACTCTGCATCTGCTTTTCCACCGCACTGTGGAGTTGCTCTGTGACAGCCTGCCGAATGGCGGCAAGCTGCTGGGCCGATGTTTCCGCCATAGCCTGCAAGGCCTGTGCCTGCGCCGCACGGGCCTCGGCCTGTTCACGCCCCATGCCGCCCGACAAAGTGCCAAGCTGCTCGGCCAGAGCCGCACGCATGCGCTCGGTTCTCTCCCCCATACCGCGCTCGGCTTCGGCCAGAGCGCTCCGCAGTCCCGCCGTTTCCGAACGGACCATGGCCACTTCGCGTTCAACCATGACATACAGGCGCGCCAGCAGATCACCATCCGCGCTGCCCCTCTGGTGGCCACGCCCCACCAGCCAGCCCAGCACGCCCCCCACAACCAGCGCGCCGCACGCAACACATAAAAGAACAATTATGGAACTCATGCCGCTGTTTTGTCGTATGTTCGGCTTTGGAGCAAGGGCCAGCCGCACCGACACATCACAGAGGACACACTGTTTCGTGATGGCATCATCGTACCGCGAATGTTATGGCCGTTCGTTACCAACAACAGAACCGCGCAACGCAAGCTGCGGCATGCCAGATACCGGAGGAACAACCCCTTGAACACGGCACAGCGTATTCGTGGCATACTGGCGGGATCGGCGGGTAATCTGCTCGAATATTTCGACTGGTATGTTTATTCCTCTTTTACCATCTATTTCGCGCATGCCTTTTTCCCGCGCGGCAACGCCACGGCCGAACTGCTAAACGCAGCCGCGGTTTTCGCTGTCGGCTTTTTCATGCGGCCTGTGGGTGGGTGGATTTTGGGCATGGCGGCCGACCGCTACGGCCGCCGCAGCGCGCTGACCATTTCCGTATTGGCCATGTGCCTTGGCTCACTCGCCATCGCCATCTGCCCGAGCTACGAGCAGATAGGCCTGCTGGCACCCACCATTCTGGTGTGCGCCCGCCTGGTGCAGGGGCTGAGCCTTGGGGGTGAATACGGGGCCTCCGCCACCTATCTGGCGGAAGTGGCAACACCGGAGCATCGCGGGTTCTGGTCGGGTATCCTGTATGTCACGCTGGTTATGGGGCAGTTGCTTGCCCTCGTGCTGCTGCTGATCATGCAATACGTGCTGCTGACCCCCGCCCAGATTGAAAGCTGGGGCTGGCGCATTCCCTTCCTTGTCGGAGCGGCAGGGGCGCTGCTGGTCTTCTGGCTGCGACGCCAGATGAATGAGAGCGAAAGCTTTGAAAAAACCCGTGCCAAGGACGACAAGGGCGGCGTGCGCGTGCTGCTTCAGCACTGGCGGGCTGTCATAACCGTTTGCGGGCTGACACTCGGCGGCACCGTGGCTTTTTACACCTACACCATCTACATGCAGAAATACCTTGCCAATACGCTGGGTTTTTCCAAGGAAAGTGCAACCCTTATCTCCGCACTGAGCCTTATGGCCTTTGCCGCCATGCAGCCACTATTCGGCGCGGTGTCAGACAGGCTGGGCCGTAAGCCCTTGCTGCTGTTTTTCGGGTTTGGGGCGACATTCGGTACAGTCCCGCTGCTCAATGCTCTCTCGCACGCCACCTCTGCATGGATGGCTTTTGGGCTGATTGTCGCGGGGCTGTTCGTGGCTTCGGGCTATACGTCCATCAATGCCATTGTCAAAGCCGAGCTTTTTCCCACACGCATTCGCGCACTGGGCGTGGCCCTGCCCTACGCACTGACCGTATCGATTTTTGGCGGCACCACGGAGTATATCGCCCTGTGGTGCAAGCAGGCCGGGCATGAAAGCTGGTTTGCCTATTATGTGTCGGCCGCCGCCGCCATAACCCTGCTGACAGTCCTGCGCCTGAACATGACCGACAGCATTACCGCCGAAATAACGGCCAACACCCAACCGGACGGGCACGCCACAAAAGACCTTTGATAAGCCCTGAATTTGCCACATGCGGGTTCATACTGGTTTTTATGACAGGAACGATGGAGCAGCCCCGCGTTGCTCCGGGGAGATAAAATCAGATGCGCCGTTTGAAACAGATTCTGAAAGTGCTGCCCCTTGTTGCAGGGCTTGGCGCTGTCACGCTTTCCGCTGCACAGGCTCATCCGGGTGGACCGGGCGGCTGGGGCGGTGGGCCCGGTTGGCATGACCGTGGCGGCTGGGGTGGCGGCCCATACCGCCACAACGGCAATGGTGGCGCCATTGCTGGGG